>NZ_JBNNVQ010000015.1:0-89603 GCF_050280625.1 Pseudomonas sp. NPDC089569 | reverse complement strand
CAGTGCGGAGTTCGGGGTTTGAGAAGCTGGGTTGAGCTCGATGGTGGATCCGGCGGCCTGGGCCGGGCCGGCTTTACGGGTGATCATCGCGGCCGGGAAGTTCCACGGGGTGATGGCAGCGGTCACGCCGATTGGCTGCTTGATCACGATCAGGCGCTTGTCTGGCTGGTGGCCCGGAATCACGTCACCGTAGACGCGCTTGGCTTCTTCGGCGAACCACTCGAGGAAAGAGGCAGCGTAAGCGATTTCGCCCTTGGCTTCGGCCAGTGGCTTGCCCTGCTCCAGGGTCATCAGGCGAGCCAGGTCTTCCTGGTTCTCGATCATCAGTTCGAACCAGCGACGCAGTTTGCCCGCACGCTCTTTGGCGGTCAGTGCACGCCAGGCCGGCAGCGCCTTGTCGGCAGCTTCGATGGCACGGCGGGTTTCGGCAGCGCCCATTTTCGGCACAGTGCCCAGAATTTCGCCCGTTGCCGGGTTGTTGACCTTGATCGTCAGACCATTGTCCGCATCAACCCACGCGCCATCAATGAAGGCTTGTTGGCGGAACAACTGGGTGTCTTTAAGCTGCATGTCGGCTTTCCTTAACAGCACCGCAATGGATACGGAGCGAATTGTGATTGTAGAAAGGCGCCTTCGTAGGCTGCCGTCAGGGAAATCATTCACCGGGCTGAAGCACATAAATAGCGCACGTATTGGACTCGTGCGGCTCAGCACCCAGACAAGAGCGTTTGAAATCTCAAACGAATCCTAGGAGCAAAGGGGGTAAAGGACAATAGGGCGTTCAAAAAAAAGAACGAAAACCCCTTTTTTGCCCGGTTTTTCTGATCAACGTATCAAACGCAGGTTACGCTTTGGAAAAACACAAGCGATTCAGCAGCATGGACGCCTGCAATGCATATGAGTATCATGGCGCCCGCTGCACCAGTAGCTCAGCTGGATAGAGTACTGCCCTCCGAAGGCAGGGGTCGTGGGTTCGAATCCCGCCTGGTGCGCCATACGCAAAAACGAGAAAGCCCCAGACCGCAAGGTCTGGGGCTTTTTTTGTGGGCCGCGTTTCAAGGAGCGTGCCTGTCTTGAGTCAATCGACCGGCCAGAACAAATACCGCAACACTTTTCTCTGAACAGTGCACGGCACGCTCTCCAGAATACCCCCCGAGGACTTAACCAAAGGGAACGCCATGCGTTTGATAAGGAACATCGACAAAGGCTTTGAACAAACCGAAAGCCCAAGTACCGCAGCCCGGTTGGTAAGCGACGCACTGATGCGAGGTCGCCATAACATCGAAGGGCTAGTTAACTTTGGGAGCCATTCCCGCATCAGAAGCGACTTCGAAATTGTCGAGGCCGTCCGTAAGGGTGATTTGCTGTTGGTAAAGGAACGCTTTGCCAGCTCCGGCGGTGGCCTCATCGCGAGATCAGTGCCAGAGCCTGAACCCGTCTACATCCCGCCTGAAGATCCATGGCCACAGGCCAAGCCTCGCGACGATCAGGTCTTTGCTAAATCCTGTATCCCTGGTAACTGGTGTCGCACCGAGGCGGGCACCTCTACGGAGCCCGCTTCGAACTTCGGCAATGTAATGATTGCGGGCGCCATGCTTTTTCCCTCTGCCAGTACCGCCGTAGCGGCAGCTCTGGGCGCTGATCTGGCGCTAGGTCGAATGGCCGGCGGCGGCATTCTGCAACAGCATCTCAATTGGGCCATACGCGGTGCAGGCGGGCCTGCCAGTGTTTTCATTCTGGGTATGCTTCCGAGCAAGATGGGAGACGGAACGCTTCATACTGACACTCAGTTACGCAGCATGACTCACGCCCCCACCCGTGTGCGCTTCCAGTTTCGTCGCGATGCCGAGGGAGCGCTGCGGGTTTACGGCATCCACACCACCGCATCAGGCGACGATACAGTGCGCACGGTGCAAGCCACATGGAACGCCGATAAAACTGCGTTGGAGGCCAAACTCAATGGCATCACTATTCTGTGGACGCCTCAGCGCGGGCCACTGGGACAGATGCCACCGCTGATCTACCCCGACAGCGGCAGTGAACAGCTCAGTACCATCCTGGTACACCCCATCCCTGAAAACACAGACAGTCAACTCGAAGGGCTTCCCGGAGAAGACATAACCACAGACGACTGTATTCTGGTGTTTCCAGCCGAGAGCGGGCTGAAGTCGATGTATGTGGTATTTGCCCGGCCTATCGGCGGCGATCACAGCTATCACCCTGCTCCCAAAGGGCTGACAGCTTTCCCAGATGCGGTGAAGGACAAATCCAAGAACTCTGTAAAGGGCGGGGGCGGTCTGCGTAGGCGCTGGAAAGATCGTAAAGGCCGTATTTATGAGTGGGACTCTGAAAATGGCAGGGTTGAGCTATACGACAAACAAGGAAAGCATCTGGGAGAGTTCAACCCTGACACAGGAGAGCGGACCAAGGACGCCGAGCCAGGCAGAACAACTCCAAAATAATTTAGAGGAAAATCATGCACCTATGCATCACAGGTTTTTTATCAGGCGACAGCGAAGATACTTCGCTGAAATATGAACTAGACGTACCGTCGCAGTTTGAGCCAGCGGTACTGGAAGTGCTGGGGTGGCAAAGCCTTGCAGAAAGCCCGGACGGCGAATGGCTGCTTACAAGCGACCAATCTCAGCGGATTGCGACCGCGATCAATGAGCAGTTCCCCAGCGACCTGGATCTATTCATCGGGCTAGAAGCCTAGCTAACCGGATGGGCCCGTAACAGCCCTTACTACAATCTGAATCCGGCAATTGCTGTTGATGTTTGAAGCACCTACTTTATCTTGCGTTTTCTTCAACGCCTTCAAAATGGCGCTCATCGCCAGATTGGGCATGTACCCGCGACCGACAAAAACCAAGGAAGTGATATGGCCAAAATGTGGATGATCCGTGGCGAGTCTGGTCGGCTGTACGACGATTTCCGCGAGCGCGGTGTCGCCGCGATTGGATGGTCAAAACTCGCGCCGCTGGCAAAAGCTGGCATGACACGCAAAGAAGTCACTCGTCTCTACCAAGATATTGAACCCAATATCAAGCCAGGCACCGCGATTTCAGGCGCCTCGCAAGTGTGGCGCTTCATCAATGAAATCCAGCTAGGTGACTGGGTAGTGACGTACTCACCCGCTAATCGCACCTACTTGGTTGGTAAAATTACCGGTGACTTCAAACACAACCCTGAATTAGCCGATCTCGGCATGTCGCTGACACGCCCGGTTCAATGGCAAGCACAAGAAGTAGACCGCGATAGCCTAAGCACTGCGAGTAAAAATAGTCTCGGCTCGACACTCACAGTCTTTGTCGTGCCAGACTTTGCCCTACAGGAGCTGAAAGCAATGGTGGCGGGCGACAAGCCTCTCGTCTCACCACCGGTTGAAGAAGAATATCCCGACAGCGATCCACTGGCAGGCATGGAAAGCCTAGCGCTCGAACGTATCAAGGATCTGATCAACGCCCTGCCATGGGAAGACATGCAGGATTTGGTCGCTGGCATCTTGCGCGCAATGGGTTACAAGACTCAGGTATCCCCCGCCGGTCCAGATCGCGGCAAAGACATCATCGCGTCACCGGACGGTTTCGGCTTTGAAAATCCGCGGATCATTGTTGAGGTGAAGCACCGCAAAGACCAGATGGGCAGCCAACAAATCCGCAGCTTTCTTGGCGGGCGACACAAAGATGATCGCGGGCTTTATGTCAGTACCGGCGGCTTCAGCAAGGACGCCTATTACGAAGCCGAGCGAGCCAATGTGCCGCTGACGTTATGGACCCTCGACAACCTTGTTCGCGCACTGATTGAGCACTATGGACAGACGGATTCAGAAACTAAGAGATTGATACCGCTAAAGCTTACGTATTTGCCGCTGTAACTTTATGAATTAGGTAAATACCAGACGTCACTCGACCGTCTTTCTTGCCGCCCGGCCATCGTATCCTCAGCCGCTGATGGATGAAGCAATTTTTGCTCAAGAAATCGTCTTGAATTCGTTTTTTCTACAGCCCCAGACCGCAAGGTCTGGGGCTTTTTTGTTGTCGCGCAGATCATCAGATCCGGAAGCTGCCCACCAATTGCTTCAAGCGGCTGGCCTGCTGTTCCAGGTCCGAGCAGGCGCGCAGGGTGAACTGCAGGTTCTGCATGCCTTCCTGGTTCAGCGTGTTGATCTCGTTGATGTCCATGTTGATCGAGTCAACCACGGCCGTCTGCTCTTCAGTGGCGGTGGCCACCGACTGGTTCATGCCGTCGATTTCACCGATGCGCTGGGTCACGCTGCCCAGACGCTCGCCCGCCTGGTTGGCAATCGACACGCTGTCCTGGCTGTGGCGCTGGCTTTCGCCCATGGTATTGACCGATTCACGGGCGCCGACTTGCAGCTCCTCAATCATGTTCTGCACTTGCTGCGCCGATTCCTGGGTGCGGTGAGCCAGATTGCGAACTTCGTCGGCGACCACGGCAAAGCCACGACCGGCCTCGCCAGCACGCGCCGCTTCGATGGCCGCGTTGAGCGCCAGCAGGTTGGTTTGCTGGGAGATACTGGTGATCACTTCCAGGATCTGACCGATGTTCACGGTCTTGCTGTTCAGCGTTTCGATGTGCGAACTGGAGGTTACGATCAGGTCCGAAAGGCGGCTCATGGCCTGAATGTTGCGATTGACCACTTGCTGGCCTTCTTCGGCCAAGTGGCGGGCGGAGCTGGCGTGTTGCGAAGCTTGCGCGGCGTTACGAGCGATTTCCTGGGCGGCAGCACCCAGCTGATTGATCGCGGCGACGACGCTGTTGGTGCGATTGACCTGCTCGTCGGAGTTGGCCATCGAAGAGTTCGAGGCACCCACGACACGCAAGGCCACTTCGTTGACCTGCTCGGTGGCCGACGACACTTCGCGGATCGAGGTGTGAATACGTTCCACGAAGCGGTTGAAGGCGTTCCCGAGAATGCCGAATTCGTCCTGGGTATGAATGACCAGGCGCTTGGTCAGGTCACCCTCGCCTTCGGCGATATCTTCCATGGCCTTGCTCATGGCCTGCAGCGGTTGCAGCAGCAGACGAATCAGCATGCCCAGCAGGGCAATGATGAAGACCACGGCGAACACAGTGGCAACAACAGCCGACGCGCGGAATTCACTGAGCCTGGAAAACGCCTTGTCCTTGTCGATGGACAGGCCGATGTACCAGTTCACCGTAGGCAAGCCCTTGATCGGGGTGAAGGTGACGATGCGGGTCTGGCCATTGGCCTGGACTTCGGTCAACTCGCCGTTTATCTGTGGCGTACCCTGCGGGAAGAGGTCGCTCAGGCTCTTCATCTGCATGTTTTTATCGGGGTGGACCAGCACCTTGCCGTCGGAGCTGACCATGAAGGCGTAACCCACTCCGCCCATGTCCAGTTTGTTGATGGTGTCGACCAGCGCACCGAAGCTCACATCACCGCCGACCACGCCGACCGTCTGCCCTGACTTGCGGATTGCCGCCACCATGGAGACCACCAGCGTGTTGGTGGCCATTTCGACGTACGGTTCGGTCATGGCGACAGTACTGCTAGCCTCGGCAAGCTTGTACCAGGGACGTGTGCGAGCATCGTACCCGTCGGGCATCTTCGCATCAGGCAGGATGGCGAACTCGCCTTTGGTGGTACCGACGTAGGTGCTGGGGAAGCTCGACACCAGCGTTTTCTGGGCCATCAACGTGGTGATGCTGGGCATCTCCGGGTTCAGGGCCGCGTTTTGCGCCAGGTTTTCAACCAGCAGGGTGCGACCGTCAAACCAGTTCTTGATGTTGGCCGCAGTCACTTCGCCCATTTCGTGGAGGTTGTTTTCCAGATCCTTGCGAATGGCGTTGCGCTGCAGGTAGTCGTTGTACAACGTGAATAGCGCGAAGGCGGCTACCACGATCAGCGACGCCACAATCAGGATCTTGTGGCTGAATCGGAGGGTTTTATTCATAACGGGTCGTGTCCACGAAGGCGTTATTGTTGATTGGCACACGCTGTATCGGCCGTTTGAATAAAATACTGAACATCTTTGTTTGTTTTTCTATACGCGCAAGTATCTTTATCTGTTTCGACATTAGGAGGTCGGATTTCAGGACTGCGAAGGCAGGGATCTTGGGTTCGGATTGCCCCTAGTGCGCCATGGATAGAAACGAGAAAGCCCCGGACCGCTGGGTCTGGGGCTTTTTGTGAAATGCATTTCCCTACATTTTTACTTAATTTTCCTGGTAGCTGCGCTCAATCAAAACTTTGGCTCTTTCCAGATCAGCCTGAGTGCGCAAACTCAACTCCAAATCGCCAGTCCCCCAATGACCAACATCCCGCACATCACGACTGAAGCCCTCAACAAGCTCGACGGTATCCGGATTAATTTTGAGATAAAGCTGAAGGCGCTTGGACTGTACGACGACGCTGGCGAAATTTTTTAGACGCCGGAATGCAAGGTAAAGCTTCAAGGGCTTCTCTTGGACATCATCACCCAGTGAATGTAGATAGCTGGAAGTCTGCTCAAAGAGTTCAGAAATTTCCTGTGCTGCTTGGGCGAGCTGTTCTTGCCAGGTTTTGTCCTTACTGCCAGATGCTGACTTACTTACGCCAATCTCGACAGGCTTAGCGGCGACGGAAGCATTCGCGACACTCACTGCATTGACCAGCTCAAGCAGTAACAAATCATCTCCGAACATTTTGTAGCGGATCAGCTCAATGTTCCGCTGGATCAACTGCACCGCATGCTGATCGTAACGGGTGAAATCGGCAGCGATGCAGAGCAACCGCGTACCACTCCACTCAATCTGCTCAGCGGCCTCCTTGCCCAGCTTCTCCATCACCAACCAGCGAAATTCAGCCTGGTGATCCAGCAGCCAGTCGAGATAGAACAGGCCCTGATTAATCACATTCTCATTGCTGTGGCGCTTGTATTCGATAATGACGGGACAACCGTTCTCGTCGAGCCCGAGCGAGTCAATACGCCCCCTATGGGTCTTACCCGTGGCGTACTCGGTCGCGAGAAAGCGCACGCCGAGAAACGTTTCCATCTGCGCTTCGATCAAGCCCTGTAGCTGTTTTTCAACCGCGGCTGCGCGACCCGGTAATTCACACGCTCCATTGACGGCATTCAAGCGAAAAAGCTGGATGTCGCTCACACACATGTCCTTTTTTGCTAACAGCCGATGGGGAACGATGCCAAAAGCGCCACAAAAGAAAGCCCTAAAGCGATGCTCCGGGGCCTTTCTTGAGCTGCAGTTCGCAAAATCAAAACTCAGTAGAGCCGCTACGACAAAAAATAACGATTGACGACAAAATATTTCAGAGCGATATTGAGTCACCGCCAATTGCGTAGAAGTGCTACAGAGAAAAATTGGGGTGCGGCAGGTTGCAGCCTGCCGCGATTGCAATAACTGACCCGTTAGGAGAGCTAAAGCCATGAAACTTTACCAAATCAGCTACGACCTGCGTAAACAACGTGACTATCCGTCGCTGTATGAGCGGATTAAAGCCTATGGCACCTGGTGCCATGCTTTGGAATCCACCTGGATCATTGTCACCGACCAGACCTCTGTGCAGGTCCGGGACAATCTGCAAACGGCTCTGGATAAGGACGACGGCCTGCTGGTCACGCGTCTTCAGGGTGAAGGTGCCTGGGTGGGGTTGTCAGAGGAAGTTACCCGGTGGCTGAAAAATCAGGCACCACACTGTACGGTCTGAGCACATTGCGCCAAGGACGGCGCTTCTTTCTTGAGAGAATTATGCCAACCCGAATATGCAAATTGAGCGAATTGGCTGATGTGCGATCCGGCCACACGTTCCGCGGAGCACTGGAACATGATCCAGCGGGAGACGTCAGAGTCTTGCAGATCAAAGACCTGCGACAACGCGCCGTGATCGAACCCGAATCGCTCATTTCGGTTCGCTGGGAGGGCAGCAAAAATCCGCCCTCTCTGATGGCGGGCGAAATCGCCGTCGTTGCTCGGGGCGATACCAACACCGCAGCTTTATATAGAGAAGGGCAGCGAACTGTGGCCACCAGCCAATTTTTCGTTGTGACCCCCAAGACAGCGGAAGTACTGCCGGAGTATCTGTGCTGGATGATCAACATTCCTCAAAGCCAACGAAACCTTGAACGCAGCGGCAGCAGCATCCAGGCCATCAGCAAATCGTCGCTGATGGACATGCAAATTCCGCTGCCTTCGCTAGAAACTCAAGAAAGACTGACTCAGTTGCAGCGCCTCTGGGATGAAGAGGACCAATTGATCGCTCAGCTCCACTCGAATCGTGAACAGATGCTCCAAGGCATCTATCAGCAACTTATTAAGGAACGACCATGAGCGGCAAAGTAAAACAGGACGACATCAACAAGGCGCTGTGGGCGGCTTGCGATATCTTCCGCGGCACGATCAGTGCCGACACCTACAAAGACTTCATCCTGACCATGCTGTTCCTCAAGTACATCAGCGATGTCTGGCAGGATCACTACGATAATTACCGCAAAGAGTACGGCGACGAACCTGAGCTGATCGAAGAAATGCTCAAGAACGAGCGCTTCGTGCTGCCGCGTAACGCCAGCTATTACGCGCTGTACGACCAGCGTCACGAGCCAGGTAACGGTGAACGTATCGATCAAGCGCTGCACGCCATCGAAGAAGCCAACGGCACCAAGCTCAAGGACGCCGGCAAAAGCGTGTTCCAGGACATCTCCTTCAACACTGATCGCCTCGGTGAAGAGAAGCAGAAGAACACCATCCTGCGCGATCTGCTGGAAGAGTTCTCCAAGGCAGAACTCAACCTCAAACCGTCCCGCGTCGGCAGCCTGGACGTCATCGGCAACGCCTATGAGTACCTGATCAAAAACTTCGCCGCCAGCGGCGGGCAGAAGGCCGGTGAGTTCTACACCCCCCCGGAAGTATCCGAACTAATCGCCGAACTGCTCGACCCGCAACCGGGCGATACGATTTGCGACCCGGCCTGTGGTTCCGCCTCGCTGTTGATGAAGTGCGGGCGCAAAGTGCGTGAGCACCATGGCAGCAAGCAGTACGCGCTGTATGGCCAGGAATCTATTGGCTCCACCTGGTCGCTGGCCAAGATGAACATGTTTCTGCACGGTGAAGACAACCACAAAATTGAGTGGGGCGACACTCTACGTAATCCCAAATTGCTCGACAAATCTGGTCAGCTGCTCTCCTTTGATATTGTTACCGCCAACCCACCATTTTCACTGGACTCATGGGGCCATCAAGAAGCTCAACATGATCCCTTTAACCGTTTTAGTCGCGGCATTCCCCCTAAAACTAAGGCTGACTATGCATTTATCCTGCACATGGTTGAAACTCTTAAACCAAAAACTGGGCGCATGGCTGTCGTCGTACCGCATGGTGTGCTGTTCCGTGGTTCGAGTGAAGGTAAAATCCGTCAGAAACTGATTGAAGAAAATCTGCTTGATACCGTGATCGGACTTCCGGAAAAACTCTTCTACGGTACTGGCATCCCAGCTGCCATCCTAATTTTCAATAGAGCTAAAACAGATGAGAGCGTCCTGTTTATCGACGCCAGCCGGGAATACAAATCTGGAAAAAACCAAAACCTATTGGGCGATGAGCATATAAAAAATATTCTACTTGCATACCGTCATCGCATTAACTCGGACAAATACAGTTATCGAGCTAGCCTAGAAGAGATTCGCGAGAATCAATACAACTTAAATATTCCACGTTATGTGGACACCTTCGAAGCCGAACTGGATATTGACCTCGTGGCAGTACGTGCTGAACGGGACTTGCTCAAGAAAAAACTTATGGAACTTGATCTGGAAATGGATGGTTACCTGAAGGAGTTAGGTTATGGTGCCTGATGGATGGAAACGTACCACGATTGGTGAAGTTTGCGACTTCGTTAACGGCAATGGATTTAAGTCATCTGAGTGGACTGATCAGGGTTTGCCAATAATTCGAATTCAAAACTTAAACGGCTCTGTAGATTTCAACTATTTCTCCGGCGAACCTAATCCCCGCTGGCTAGTTTCCCCTGGAGACATATTATTTGCCTGGGCCGGGAGCAAAGGTGCTTCATTTGGGGCAAAGCGTTGGCTGGGCCCCATCGGCGTACTGAATCAACATATTTTTAAAGTTACGCCCAAAGCACACATCTACCAAAGCTGGCTTTACGAAGAGCTACGTACTGTTACGGAAAAAATTGAAAACCAAGCCCACGGATTCAAAGCAACGCTGCTACATGTACAAAAGGCAGACATTACCGAGCAAGTGATCAATCTACCGCCTTATAGCGAGCAAGAGAAAATCGCTAAAATCCTTTGTACGTGGGATCAAGCCATTGCCACCACGGAAAAGCTCTTGTGCAATAGCCAAAAGAAAAAAAAGTGGCTTATGCAACAGCTGCTTACTAAACGCAAGCGTTTACCAGAGCATGATGGTGAGTGGAAAACATTTACACTCGGAAGCCTTGGAAAAACCTTTACTGGTCTTACAGGAAAATCAAAAGAAGATTTTGGCTCTGGCTTTTGCTATATCCCATACAAAAATATATTCAAAAATAGCGCAATAGACATCAATTCTTTTGATCTAGTAAACATTGGCGATAACGAGAATCAAACAAAAGTACAATTTGGTGATATTTTCTTCACGGTGTCGTCAGAGACGCCGGAAGAAGTTGGCATGTCATCTGTATTGCTACATAGGATTGACCAAGTCTACCTCAATTCATTTTGCTTCGGGCTCCGGCTTTTTAATTTTGAAACTTTAACTCCAGAGTACGCACGCTACTTACTACGAAGTGATTTTATGCGCAAGTCAATATCAGCTCTTGCGCAAGGCGCCACTAGATACAACATTTCTAAACGCAGATTAATGCAGCTTGACGTAGTTTTACCACCCGTGAACGAACAGCAAAAAATCGCTAAAGTACTACTTAATGCCGATGACGAAATTTCTAACTTTCAACATCAACTGGAAAAGCTTAATCTGGAAAAAAGAGCCTTGACACAACAACTACTGACTGGCAAGCGCCGAACCAAGGTAGAAGCAGCCTAAATGACCATCAGCGACCTGATCCTTTACAGCACCGAGGACGGCTTGGCGCAGTTCACCCTTCGTGAAATGAATGGTCAGGTCTGGCTGACTCAACTGGAGCTGGCCGAGCTATATCAGTCCAGCAAGCAAAACATCAGCAAGCACATCCAGGCTGTTTTGGCCGATGGCGAGCTGCCCGAAGCGGCAGTTGTCAACTCAAAGTTGACAACTGCCGCTGATGGTAAGGAATACCTGACGCAGCTCTACGCCCTGCCGATGATCATCGCAATTGGCTACCGAGTACGCTCGACTCGCGGCTCACAATTCCGTCAATGGGCTACCCGCACGCTGAGCGAATACATGCTCAAAGGCTTCGTGATGGACGACGCCCGCCTGAAAGAGCCACGCTGGGATTACTTCGACGAGCTGCTCGAACGCATCCGCGACATACGCTCGTCGGAGAAGCGTTTCTATCAGAAGGTTCGTGATCTGTTCTCCCTGGCGGAGGACTATCGCGCCAATGAACAGGACACCGCGCGACTGTTCGCCGAGGTGCAGAACAAACTGTTTTTTGCCGTGACCGGGCATACCGCTGCCGAACTGATCGTGCGCCGCGCCGATGCCAATGTGCCGAACATGAATTTGCTCAGTTTCAAAGGCGACCGTGTGCGCAAAGCCGATGTGGTGGTCGCCAAAAACTATCTGAATGGCGAAGAACTGGATCAGCTCAACCGCTTGGTCAGCATGTTCCTGGACTTCGCCGAGCTGCGTGCCAAACAGCGCCAACACATAAAGCTTGAAGATTGGCGACGGTACATCGACAGCTTCATGGCGTTCAACGAACAACCCTTGCTGCGCTCGGCCGGCAGCATCAGCCACGAGCAGATGAAGAACGTTGCCCACGAACGTTACGAAGAATTTGATCAGAAACGTAGAACTGCAGAGGCACGAGAAGTTGATATTCAAGAACTGGCAGAACTGGAGCGCCTGGAAAAGCGCCTGAGCAGCCAGAAGAAATCAAACTGACGCAACTCACGCCTGGGCTTAAAGGATTTTGAACATGGAACTGCAGCAGCTACGCGCGCTACTCACCGAGGCTGATAATCATCATCAGCCGGAGCGTGAAACCAGCATCTTTGCCCTGGGTGGCCGTGGCTATTACGAGAACCCGACAACTGATTTGTTGGCATTTTTTCTCGACCCGGCACAAGCCCATGGGTTAGGCGATTGCTTTCTGAGTGCGCTGTTGAGTTGTGTTCCAGAAATGGCTGTACTCAATCCCAGCCTGCGTTCAGCTCCTCGGCGTGAAGTGGCGACTTATAACAGCAACCGTATCGACCTGGTGCTCTCGGGGGATGACTGGGACCTGCTGATTGAAAACAAAATCTCCCATAGCCAAGTCAACCCTTTCACCGACTATGAAGACTATGCCCAACGAGAGATTAATGATGGAAAGCGCCAGCTGTTCTACCTGGTGCTTTCGCCGTCAGGCCTCAGCCTTAGGGCGTCATGGCATGGCTTGAGCTATTCAATGCTGATTACGGCCACACGCCAACAACTCGGGCAACGCATGATTGCTCAGCCCTTCGACAAATGGCAGGTGTTCGCTCGCGACTTCTTGCTGCATCTGGAAAACATCACAATGGAAAAGGCCATGGATGCCGACGCTATCAGCTTCGTTTTCGAGCACATGCATGAAATCAACAAGCTTAATCAGCTCAGAGAACAGGCCATCAACGCGCTGGATAGAAAAGTGCTCCATAAGTTGGATGCCGAGGTTCCGGGGTATGAGCGCTACACACGGCGACATAACTGGAAAAACGGCCCTGCACTGCGTTATGCCTCGAACAACTGGGAACAATGGTCGGACGTGGTGCTGTATCTGAGTGGCGCCAGTGACCCAATGAAACCCTCGGTGCGTGTTTACCTTTGTAAAGTGAATGCCACATTGGCAGAGCAGGGCCGACTGCTGTTTGCAGGCAATCACAGCAAGATGTGGAACGAAGGTAAAAACAACAGCATCCTGGCCTTCAGTTGGGTACTCGATCACTTTGACGAACAGGCCATTCTTGAAGTGGTCGCGGAAAAAATGCAGCTACTGATGAAATTCGAAACTGAAGTGCGCCCACAGTTTTCGGCTATCCCGAATGAGGTAACGGCTTAATGATTTCCGGCCCGAAGTTCCAGGAAGAATACAGCGCCAAATTGCCTGCGCTAGCCCTGCTCAGCAACCTCGGTTGGGACTTCTTGCCACCGGATCAAGCGTTGCTGGCCAGAGCGGGTAAAACCGACGAAGTCGTGCTGCGTGATGTACTGCGCGAACAACTGAGCAAGCGTCGATTCATGTTCGGTGGCAATGAATGTGCACTGTCACCCAAGACCATTGACAACTTGATCAGCGAAGTTTGCAGCCCTGCCCTGAATGAAGGGCTGCAGGTCGCCAACGAACGGCTTTACAACCACCTGTTGTATGGAATTTCGGTCACCGAGTTTGTCGACGGTAAACGGGCCAACCCGACTATCGCGCTGATTGACTGGCAGGATCTGAGCAACAACAGCTTTGTGTTCACGGAAGAGTTCCGCGTACTTCGCAGTGGGGGTGTTGAGACAAGACGCCCGGATATTGTCTGCTTCGTCAACGGCATCCCCTTGGTTGTCATTGAAGCCAAACGCCCGGACGGCAATGCCCAGAAGGGCCCAACCATTGATGCTGGTATCTCACAGAGTTTGCGTAACCAACGCCACGAGGAAATCCCTCGTTTGTTTGCCTACAGCCAACTATTGCTTTCGATCAACGGTAGCGACGGACGTTATGCAACTTGCGGCACGCCAACGAAGTTCTGGGCGGCCTGGCGCGAAGAAGACTTCGGCACGACCGAGCAGCATGCGATAAAAAATCGCCCCCTCACCGCTGATAAGAAAAACAAGCTATTTGCACACAGACCGGCCGGTGACCGCTCTTGGTATGAAGGTTTGTTGGCAGGCGGTGAGCTGGCCGTAACAGGTCAGGATGAACTGCTGATCGGTCTGTTATCCCGCACTCGCCTACTGGAGATGATTCGCTATTTCACCTTGTTCGACAAAAAGGCCGGCAAGGTCGTCGCCCGCTACCAACAAGTGTTTGGCATCAAGCGTCTGATCGAACGAATCAGCCTCAAACGCAAGGATGGTGGCCGAGAAGGTGGGGTGATCTGGCACACCACTGGCTCGGGTAAGTCATTCACGATGGTGTTTCTGAGCAAAGCATTGATCCTGCACAGCGATCTCAAACAATGCCGCATTGTTGTTGTCACCGACCGGATCGATCTGGAAAACCAACTGAGCAGGACTTTTTCCTCAAGCGGTGAGCTGTCCGGAAAAAAGGACCGTGCAGCCGCCATGGCGACTTCCGGTACACGCCTTGCGGAACAGATTGGTAGCGGGCATGAGCGCATCATTTTTTCACTGATTCAGAAATTCAACAGCGCTACCAGACTGCCTGAGTGCATCAACACCAGTTCAGACATCATCGTGCTGGTCGACGAAGGTCACCGCAGCCAGGGCGGCGAAAACAACATCCGCATGAAGCAAGCGTTGCCTAATGCTGCCTATGTCGCCTTTACCGGCACACCGCTACTCAAGAAGGACAAAACCACCAACAAGTTCGGCCCCATTGTGCATGCCTACACGATGCAACGTGCGGTTGAAGACAAAACCGTGACGCCCTTGCTTTATGAGGAGCGTATCCCCGATCTGGACGTTAATGAGCGCGCCATCGACAGTTGGTTTGCACGCATCACCGAAGGGCTGACAGATCAACAAAAAGCCGATCTGAAACGTAAATTCGCCAAAAAAGGGCATGTCTACAGCGCGGATGATCGCATTCGGTTGATTGCTTTGGATATTGCCAACCATTTCGTGAAAAACATTGATGCCGGGCTCAAAGGACAGCTGGCGTGCGAAAGCAAGGCATTAGCGGTCAAGTACAAAAAATACCTCGATGAAGCCGGTTTGTTCGAAAGCGCGCTGGTAATGAGCCCGCCGGACAGCCGCGAAGGCAACCTTGAAGTCGATGAATCCTCCATTCCCGAGGTCACTCAATGGTGGAACAAAAACGTCGGCAGCACCGATGAGCAAACCTATACCAAACAAGTGATTGAGCGCTTCGAAAAGGATGATTCGCTCAAACTGCTAATCGTTGTGGACAAGTTGTTGACTGGCTTCGATGAGCCTAAAAACAGTGTGCTTTACATCGACAAGCCACTTAAGGAACACAACCTGATACAGGCGATTGCCCGGGTCAACCGCCTGCATCCGCTGAAGAAGTTCGGTTTGTTGATCGCCTATCGCGGTGAAATTCTCACCGAACTGGATACCACCATCCAGAAATACCAGGATCTCGCCTCCCGCACACAAGGCGGCTACGACATCAACGATATTGCGGGCCTCTACAGTTCAATGAGCAGCGAATACAAACGCCTGCCACAACTGTACAAAGCGCTTTGGGCGATCTTTGCCAACGTCAAAAACAAGGGCGACATCGAACAACTACGCCATGTGCTCGTGCCGAGAATGCAGGAGCGAGATGGCGAGCTGGTTGATACTAATCTCAAGGTCCGCGAGGACTTCTACGAAGCCCTGACCGAGTTCGCTACCTGCTTGAAAATCGCGCTGCAGTCAGCTTCGTTCTTCGAAGACACTAGTTTCAGCGAAGCGGATCGTGCCCATTACAAAGAAACCCTCAAACAGCTTTCCAGCCTGCGCCTGCTGGCAAAACAGGATGCTGGCGAAACCATTAGCTATGACCAGTACGCCGAACAGGTTCGCAAGCTGCTCGATAAACATGTAGTCGGCGTTGAGGTACGCGACCCTCCCGGCGTCTACGAAGTCGGCAAGATGGGGCAGAAAAAGCCTGAAGAGTGGAGCGAGGAGAAAACCCGCAACGAAACCGACATCATCAAGACTCGAGTGAGCAAGATAATCGAGCATGATCTGCTTGACGACCCCTATGCCAAGGAGGCGTTTTCAACGCTATTGCGTCAAGCCATTGAGGAAGCGGAAAGACTGTTTGACCATCCACTGAAGCAATACCTGTTGTTCCTTGAATTCGAACAACAAGTACAGGCGCGCAAACTGGATGAGTTGCCGAATGCATTTGCCGGTAACAAGCATGCGCAGGCTTACTACGGCGTCTTCAAAAAGACCTTACCCGCCGCTTTTGCTGCACTGGACTCTGAGGCTCAGGATACGTGGATCAAATTGGCCTTCACCCTGGAGGAGATGGTTACTACCTCCGTTGCTGAACATTCGATCAACCCTCAAAACATCGAAGCGGATATTCGCAAGAAATTGCTGCCGCTGATGTTCAAGGAATGCAAAGCAATCGGCGCGGGCATGGATCAAGCAAAAACAATCGTTGAATGGGTCGTTCAAATCACTCGCGTAGGCTTGGGAGCGGCATGAGCGTTCCCATTCTGTTGCCTGGAGAATATGAACGTCCGTCAAAGCACTGGCTGAGTTTTTACTATGCCGATGAAATGATTTTGGTAGAGCGCGCTCCTAAGCCACGCCAGGTTCAACGAGTACTGATCAAGGTTGATCCTGACTGTCGAGTGTCGGTGCAAGCACCGGTTGCAGCCAGCGACGAAGACATCCTGCAGGTTTTAAAGCATCGTGGTCGTTGGATCTACCAACAACTACGGCAATTTCGAGCGCAACTGACGCATATCAGGCCTAGGCAATACATCAGCGGAGAGAGTCATTACTACCTGGGGAAACAATACCTGCTCAAGGTGCTAGAAGCTCCTAACGATGTTCCGCATGTACGCATGCTGCGAGGAAAACTCGAGGTTTCTGTCAGGCATAAAACCGCAGAAAACGTTCGCGAGCAGCTAAGGGCCTGGTACAGAGTCCGCGCACGGGATGTGTTCACGCGTCGCTTACAAGCTGTTCTAGAACAAACTCTATGGGTGGAAGAGGAACCGCCACTGCGCATTCAGACGATGCAGACTCAGTGGGGCAGTTGCTCGCCGAAGGGGCGTATCACCCTAAACCCACATCTCGTCAAAACGCCTCGCGACTGCATTGACTACGTCATCCTTCACGAGCTCTGTCATATCGCCGAACACAACCACAGTGAACGCTTTTATCGGCTGTTAACGCAAGTGATGCCGAACTGGGAAAAGGTCAAAGCACGACTGGATGGGATGGCTGCGCTTGTGCTAAGTGACCTGCCAAGGTCCGATTACAACTAGCCCACTTCGTGTAGCCGCAGCCGTGTCTCTACAAGAGGTGTCGCCTCAGACACTTAATCCTCGCCAACCTGTCGTATGGTGTTCCAAGCAAAATCCCAGCTTATTCGCTCTTGTTCCAATCGCACATTCTGCCCTAGCTTGTTTTGCTTGAGCTTCTCATAAAGAAGCTGTTCCGAAGCAAGGAGATTGGGTAACTTCAGTACAGGGTGAGGATCCTTTTCTTCCCCCCAAAGGGACTCATGGGAAAACAATGTGTGCTCATCCATCATCAGGCTTTGCAGCTCTGGAAGGTAACTTCGCGCACGACTCAAAATAGCGAAGCCATGTGTGTCCAAATCACCCCAGTAAAAACACTTTTTGTTGGCGAGCCAGGGAAGTTGTCCCAGAACGTCGACGGCGTAGCCTAGTCTCATGATAACAACCGCCCCGGGGAGTTCATCGAAGGCCAGTCCCGTCTGGAGGTTTTCGACAATGAACACCTGGGTCAACGGCAAATCCATGGTTGATAACTGCTCCAAAGGTGCACTGATATCGCCTAGCCCCCTCAACTGGAGCCGGAGCACAGGATCCAAGACCCTCAGGCGCATAAGTTGGGGCAACGGCCTGAGCCCACACCGCTGAAAAAAATCACGGCTGCCCAATGGATCACTTTGTAAGTGAGCCAGAAGTTCGGCCATCAGGGCTTTACGACCATCCAACCATTTGCTGTCAACACCAGCGATGGGCAATTGTCGAGGGAAGAGGTTTGAGTCGGGATGTTCGCTTATCCAGGTCAACATATCGATGAGACGGGTGAAATCCACATCACTGTAGTCAGCCAGTGCATTGAAATACCGAGCAACCACCCCGTCCAACACGGGCCATCGTTCGACTAATGCCACATAACGGTCCAAGGCTCTTGCCCATCGCGCGCTTTCACCGACCCAAACAGCGACGTCTGCAGGTCCCTCTAATAGCAGCCTTTCCGGAACGCGCTGGGTTCCCAAAGATCGCCAGCGGCGCTCGCCCCACACTAAAACTCCTGTCCCCTGCCAACTTTGCCAGGCATTTACCCAGCAGAGAACGCCATCAGGTTGGCGCAACGCTTCCTGCTCCGTCGGGACACCCAGATTGATCTCCAGGGGCCAAAGGGAGAGGTGACTTTCTTGCGCAACATGCGCTTGCAGCCATTCGCGATGCTTATTCTGAAATTTTCTCGTCAGCTGCGTGTGCACTTCCTTAGGTGTCTTCAACGTTTGCCTCCTCCCTGGCATGTTCCGGCAACTTAAGCCTGCAACGGTCGTCGTCGTATTCGATCAACAAGACACCAGAAGTTCGGCGGTCGCTGATATCCACAAAACAAGCGCCACCGATAAAGGGCTCCAACGTCATTACTGACTTTAGAGGGGTGGCCACAATCATTTGAAAACCGAAATTGGTAAATATGTTCATCGCCAGCGTTGTGAACTCGTTATCCGCCTTGTCGAAGGCCTCGTCGAGCACAACAGGCGCATACATGGGAACACCGTGGTCATTACCACCCAATTGATACCTGAGGGCAGCGGCCAGACAGGTAGTGGCGAGTTTCTGGCGCTGCCCTCCGGATTTACCCGCACCACTTCGATAAATTTCGACCTCGAAGCCCTCTTCATCAATTTCACGACCGATGAATTCAACGTGTTGACGTACGTCCAGCGCCGCGTCACGCCACCGTTTATGCTCAGGCTCCTGGCTAGAAAGTTTGTCGACGAGTTGACGTAATGTCATGAATCGCGATTCGGCAAATTCGCGATCATCCGACCAGGCGTGACGCATGGCTTCCTGGATGTCCTGCTTGAACTCCCTGACAGCTGACAACTGTCGATCATTGACGTCAATGTGCAGATACGTTTTCTGGCTGACACTCTCGTTGAATGGCACTTGATTGAGGCTTTCGTTCACCAATTCCATACGTTCCAGAATCGCCTTTCTGGCGTCGTTCAGATAGGTAGAGAGTGCCGCAAGATTCTGATGGCTTTGATTACGAAGGAGATCGAAGAAGTGCTGCTCATACGCAGGTAGACCATCGGTTTCCAATCGAATCAGTTTTGCAAAAAAATCTGCTGCACTCAGCAAGCTAGTGTCCAGATCCCCCGCATCGAGGGGCCATCTGCGCTTGAACTCGGCAAAGTGTTGCTCAATACCGTTGGCGAGCTGACTAATTTTTAAACTGAAGTCCCCGATCTCATCGCGCATTTTTCTTTCAAGAAGAGTGGTCAGGCGATCGAGATTTTCAAGCCGAACAGTGTCTGGCAGATGGGAGTAACGCTCTGCAAGACCTCGCTGTTGACCGGGCGTCAGTGCAACTAAAGAGTCATCGACTTGAAGGTCTTGAAGTTTTTTCTGCTGAGTGGCAATCAGCACGCTGGTAGCTGCCTCAGCAATCTCGATTTCACGTAACGACTCGTTGGCCTTTTCAATTTGCTTTCTCAGCGATTCAATCTGCTCGCCGATATGTTGCAGAGCAATATTCCCAGACTGAACATCCCTGATTTGTCGTACCAACGTCGAGATTCGATCAAGAACCGCAGCGGCATCAATCTCTTGCCAACGTAAGTTCACCAGCGTCTGCCAATGCATAGCGCGAGCTCGCTGCGCTTTATCATGATCCACAAGCACTTTGAGTTTACGGCTGAGCTCGGCAGCATGGTCGGCTAACTGCCGTGCCTGTTGTTCGAATAGCTCCAGTTTGTCGCGGTTATTGAAGCCCAATACCCAATTGCGACGGTCATCGACTTTACGGCGATCATCCTTTTCGTGTCGGGTTTTACTATGCTTGATTTGCCCTTCCTTCGTGAGGGCTCGCTCCGCGTTTCGAAACATCTGCACGGAATCAACGCAACTGTAGTTGAATCGTTGCTGCAATTCGCTTTTCAGCCAGTTCGCCTGTGTCCCGTCCTTGACGTTCAGCTTCAGGACAAGAGAGTCATTGCTGATGGGCTTGGATTGAAACGACTCCACCCGCCCTGTGCGGTAATAAACCAGGCGTTTCCCAAGCTGCGTGTTGTTCAGGTGTGTCGACAATGCAGCGTAGTGTCGTTCGTCCACTAACAGTGACAGTGCGAAACCGCGCAAAACCCGTTCAATAGCGCCCTGCCATGACCCAGCGTCGGCTTTGACTTCAATTAGCTCCCCGACGAAAGGCAATGCGTTATCAGCCAGGCCGATGGCTGAGACAATCTCATTGCGCAGCTCTAACATTTCCGCCGGGATGTTGGACGGTTGACGCCTAAGCGCCTCAACCTCTTTCACGGTAGACGTGAATGCGGCTTCTGCCTGCTGTTTTTCGCCGCTAAGCCGGACCTGCTGCTCCCGGCAATCATTGCTACCACTTTCCCATTGCTCAATTTCTTCCCGCGCTTCACCCACCTGCTCGGCGAATCCCTGAGGCGTCTCCCGCAAGTTCCAGCCAAGCTTTTTGCAAGCCTCGTTGGCCTGCTCACGCTTACGCAATCGTTCTGCTCGCTGCTCTGCGAGCGTTGCAATTTCGGTCTTCCATTGCTCGATCTGGTCCCCACCCATTTCTCGGTGCTGACGCTCCAGATCGTGCAACCCGGTTGTATGGTTACTGAGAATTGCTTTACGACGGTCCCGCTCTCCTTGCTGCCCTTCAGATTGAATGAATAGCTCCGCAATATGTTTCTCTAACAAGTCAATACGTAACGTTTCTCGATAGCTGTCGATTCCCGCCTGCAACTCTTCAAGACCATTACGCTCAAGCTGCAGTGTTTGCATCCCTTCATGCATGTCGCGCGCCGGAACAAGAGTCTGGACCTGCTCACGAGCAGTGACCACTGCCTGATGCGCACCGTTAAGCTCTGCGAACTCACTCACCAACCGGTCGGCCACCTCAAAGGTTGGGGGTTTGTCGAGCATGAAATCACGGAGGAAAGTATTGAGATCTCCCAGATTTTTGGCCGATTGCGTCTTATGAAGCAATCGAAGCGCCATTTCGCTTTCTATTCCAAGAATTCGGCAAAAGCGTTCGCAGTAAGCCCGAAATTTGTTTTGGCTGAAGGCCTCGGGGAATGCTTGATTCAGCTTGCGTACATCAAAATTCCAATGTGCAAACGCGTCCAGTTCGCGTAGTTCGAAATCTCTCTCGAAAATTAGGTACTGAAGGCTAACGTCAGTTAAACCGTTCGCATTGCCACGTATCCAGAAAAGTCGAACGAGCACGACCCTCTGGCCAAGTTCGTTGCGGTAAGTGAGCGCCAAAGCAGACCAGGTCGTCCCCGTGCGCAGATAGCGAGTAGCGATTTCACCGGATTCGCCATCTTTCTGCTCAGCCCAGGCACCCCGTACGTAGCTGACCAGATTACGGTCCCGACCAGTCTTCTCCGCCTCTCGCGCGGCCGCATTGAAATCCACCCACTGCGGCGGAACCAGCAAAGCTGAAAACGCGTCTAGCAAAGTCGATTTTCCTGCACCAGAACGACCGACAAAGAGAAAACCACGATCTGCTATTGGGACGTCGTGGATACCGGAAAATGTGCCCCAGTTGAACACCTGCAACCGCGACATACGGAACTGCTCTCGTTCAAACAGCAGGCCGGTTTGAGGAACTGGAATCATTCGTCTGCTCCTTGGTCTTGAGTAAAGTTGCCCTGATCCATGGACAACTCGCCCGCAGCCATTCGCTGGTACAGGCTAGTAAGAAGCTGTATTTCCTCTGCTGAAAAAAGTAGCTTCAGAGTAGGAGAAATTTCCAATCGATCCGCACCGTGGCGGATTTTCTGCAAAATGCTGTGTTTTTTTATTTTCTCTATGGACGCGTGTACCCGCTTGGTAAAACCCGCACGATCAGTACTGCCGGCTCGCTCATACAAATGAAGAAACTCGACGATTTCTTCAACCGAGACAACAGCCCGCTCTCCTCGGGCTTCAGCTTGAGTCAGCAAGTGCCGTAGATGTAATAGCAGAATGGAGTCAATGAAGGTCAAATGGGCACGGCGAAGTAGTCTGGGGACCTCAAGGTCTCCGGTGTCTGCCTGACGGGTAAATGCCACCTCCAGATCAACATCAATGACCAACTCCAGAAACAAATCTGCAAGGCGACGGCGAATCACCGCCTCATCACGAATCAGGACCGGCCAGAGCTTTGAGTGCCGTCTTCCATCCAAAGAAGGCCCCGCAAGCAGTTGTACTAATGCTCGACGAGTATCAAGCGGTAATTCACCGCTGTCGTTAACGAACAATGCATTTTCGTTTTCGTGTTCAACTGGCTTCGGGGGCTCGCTTTCCGGTTCAGAATCCGGCAACCCTGGAGGGAAGTGTTCAGACCAGTTCATCAATTCGCTCCCTTGTGAATATGAGTGTGGGTATGCGAGCCCCACGTGCCCGATTGTCACCCCCCACCCAGTTCACCATTTCGTGGCTTTGGCCCCTGAAACCGTGACGGCTGCCGAGTGCCAGCAGCCCGATTACGCTTCCAAGCCCCTGCTCAGCAGGAAATAGCTCAAGGACCTCTGCAATGGTTGCCTGAGCTCTGAGGGTGAGTACCTCACGAACATTGGCTTTTAAGGTGCGAAAATCGATCTCCGACTGGGCGACCAGATTTCCCACAGACTCTAAATCGATGGGTGGGGCATCGCCTTCACGCATTTGATCCGGTAAAGCCTGTAGAGATGGGTCGTAGAGCCCCCATTGGGAATAAGACCAAATTTTGGCGCTGGTCAAATCCAGACTGTAATTCAATGCTTCTGTGGCCTTGACCTCATCCTTCAATGCCAAAGCTGCACGTTGAGCATCTTTGAGCAGTTGGTTCAGGCGTCGCTGCTCAAGGTACTCACGACTTTGTACGAAGTGCCTAAGGCTGCGAGCAAAGGTTTGCAGGACATCGTGGACTGCTCCTCCCTGTTCCAGCAGATTACGCGACATACGAAGCAAAAAACGCCGGTCTTTGCCGTCTAAAAGGGATACAAACTCCCTTGACATCACGCTATCCAGCGCTTGGTCTAGAGTGGCCGCCTGTTCAGGATCTGTGAGTAATCGCCAAAACGCAGAAAATGTTCTACCCGCCTCACTTTCACCGATCAGGTCTATCCCGGCGAAAAGAGAGCCAAGTGTGTCCCCCCGATTGCCATGGTTGTCCATGATCCGCTCCCTCAGCCCTCGATTGAGCTGGTCGAACTGGTCGCGGACGCGGCGAAAGTCGCCTGTCAGGCCGTCAGCTAATGCGATGATTTCGCGTGCCCGCTCCACCGCTGATGCATCGGCAAGCACTCGAATCGTCCCATCCTGAATGGCTTCTATTTCTTTGCTGATACGAGCCTGCTCAGTCAACAAGCGATCGATACGACGATGTTTATCCTGATCGGTATCCTCGGCCAAATGAACGAGTGCCTGAATAACCAACGTCAAACGGCTCTCAGTTGCCGCGGAGTAAGGCTGCTCCATGCTTGAAACAAAACGAACCGCCTCTACAGCAGCAGTAGTCAGCTCGTACTCTTCCTCTAAAGCACCCGGTGGAAAGCGTCTCTCGAGGTACCCGTCCGCCAGCCATCCCGCAACATAGATTTGTGCTGTCGCCAGCTTTTCACCTCGCGCCCGTAGTTCTTCGAGCTCTCGTTCAATACGCTCATGAAAGATAGAGGCCGGTAGACTACGGTCGTTCTCATAAAGAAAAGTCTGAAGCAACCCCAAGACCAGAGGACCGTGGTCCGATGCTAGAAGCCGCCATAGAGGTAAGGTCCTAAAACGACGATAGGTGGCAATGGTTTTCTCGGCTTTCATTGGTTGCTCCCAGGAAGCGATGCCCCATGGTAACTACAAACTTTAACCAAACTACCGCTTGAGCGGTGATTCCGAACAATCACGGAAACGGACTACCAAAACTCTTGAAAAATCAGTCATTCGATCCTACGCACCGGTCACGCACTAAACAAAAAAACCGCCAAAGGCGGTTTTTTCATTCCGTCGTCCAGTCGAACTCGTCGTATTCATCATCCTCATCGTCGTCGAAATCTTCCTCTTCGAGAAAGTCTTCTTCATCGGCGACGTCGGCGTCCGGCTGATTCAACAGAAAGTCCTTGCGACTCTCGGTTATCGCACGCCGAAGTTCTTCTCCCTTTTCCGGGCAGTTGAGCATTTGGGCGATGCGGTCGATTTTTTTTGCCACGGCATCCTCCAACGCATCGGCTATGGCCCGATAGTGCGCGCATTCGGGTCAGGATGCCAAATCCCCCGAACGCTGCGCACTTCGGTTTTTCGTGAAAGTGCTTAGCGGTGGTAACGGCGCACGACGCTGCTGTTTCTCAGCACATGGCCTTTGATTTTTTCCAGCAGCTGGGCGCGGCTCAAGCCGGCGGGCAAGGCTTCCGGGGCCAGGTCCAGGGCGTAGATCTGGATGATGTAATGGTGCGCACTGTCGCCCACGGGCGGGCACGGGCCGATATAACCGGTCGAGCCTTTGCTGTTGGTGCCGCTCATGCCCTCGAGCGCGGACTTGGCGCCGACGCCGGCAGGAATCTGGCGAGTGGTGGCCTTGATGCCGTAATGCACCCAATGATCGACGCCCTGACCTTTCTGCCCGTCCGGATCGTGCATGACGATGGCATAGCTCAGGGTGCCTGCCGGACCGGCACTCCAGCTCAGCGCCGGTGATACGTTGTGCCCGCCGCAACCCTGGGCATCGCTGGCGGCGGCCGAGGTGAAGAGGCGGTCATCCGATACACCCGGAATGTTAAGGGTGAAACGTTCCACAGCCTGCGCCGGAAACTGCACGCAAAAGGCAACGGCTACGGCCGCCAGCCATGGATTCAGAGCGGTCAATCGGGTCATACCGGAGCACCTTGTGCGTGTTGAGCCATCGTTGGCGTGCAAACTATAGCCGGAGCGCAGGCGCCGTGGCAGGGGGATTTGGCTGAACCTCAGGATTGGGGCCAGACTCTTAAGAGAAACGCCTGTCTGGAGAGCGATCATGACCCTGCATCGCGTTGCCCGTTTTGCCGATATTTCCGAACATCGAGGCCTGGAAGTGCAGATCGGGGACAACCAGATCCTGCTGCTGAAGGTCGGCGAACAATTGCGTGCCTATCAAGGCCAATGCCCCCATGCCGGAGCGCCGCTGGCCGAAGGCGCAGTCTGCAACGGGCGCCTGACGTGCCCGTGGCACAAGGCTCAATTTCGCATCGAGGACGGTGGATTGTGTGAGCCGCCCGCTCTGGAGAGTCTCAAGCGCTATCCCCTGGAAATACGTGACGGCGAGGTCTGGGTGGGTGATCAATCGCTGCAGGATACCCACACCCCACCGGCCGACGATGCGCGCACCTTCGTGATTGTCGGAGCCGGCGCCGCAGGCACGGCGGCTGCAGCGGCGCTGCGCGAGAAAGGCTTCGGCGGCCGGGTACTGTTGATCGACCGCGAAAACGCCCCCGGTTACGACCGCACCCTCCTGAGCAAATTTGTCATCAGCGCAGAAACACCTCCGGATGAAGTCCCGTCGCTGTGCGATGAAGACTTCTATCGCGAGCAACGCATCGAACGAATTCATGCCGAAGTGACGGGACTCGACGCCACAAACCGGACACTGCGGCTCAACGATGGCCGAGCCATCCAGTATGACGCCGCACTGCTGGCAACCGGCGGCGCGCCGAATCGGCTGGCGCTGCCCGGCGCCGACCTGCCACAGGTGTTCGTGTTACGCACCAGGGCCGATGCACAGCAGATTCTGGACAGCGCCAAACCCGGTCAGCGCGCGGTGATCATCGGCGACAGCTTTATCGCCATGGAATCGGCTTCGTCCTTGCGCCAGTACGGCCTCGACGTCACTGTCCTGGCCCGGCACCCGGTACCTTTGGCCAAACAGTTCGGCGAGGCTGTCGGCAAGGCAATCCTTGCCCTGCATGAAGCCAATGGCCTTGTGTTCCATACCGACGGCGAGGCCGTGCAGATAGAGGGCACGAACAAGGTCCAGGCAGTGCTGCTGGATAATGGCCAACGCCTGCCGGCGGATCTGGTGCTGATGGGGGTTGGCGTCAGCCCCGCAACGGACCCCTTTGCCGATCTACCCAAGGAGAAGGACCGCTCGCTAAGCGTCGATGGCGGCATGCGCGTGACCGGCGGGCTCTGGGCCGCCGGCGATATCGCCACGTTCCCGCTCAACGGCCAGCCCCTGCGCATCGAACACTGGCGCCTGGCCCAACAGCAGGCGCGGATTGCCGCGGCAAACATGCTGGGCGGGGATGAGCATTACCTCGACGTGCCTTATTTCTGGACCTGGCATTTCGGCAAAAACTACGACTACCTCGGCCACACCGAAGCCTGGGATGAAGTCGAGTTCGAAGGCGACCCCTTCAATCCGCCCTTTATCGGCCTGTTCGGAAAAAACGGTGTGGTGACCGCCGCCGTGGCCTGCGATCGGGAGCAGACAGTGGCCATGCTCGCCGAACGGATGAAACAGCCGCTGTCAGTGGATGAAGCGTGGCGGCTGATCAGGGAATGAAAAGCAAAACGCCCGGTGCCTGCTCAGGGCCGGCACCGGGCGTTGTCATGCAGAGGACTGTTTTACTGGGCCACGCCGCCAGCTCCACCGAACTTGCTGAACAGGAAGCCTGCAAACTCTTCAACGGTCATTTTCTGGCCGTTGAATTCCACCTGATTGTTGGCGTAATGCAGTTTTGCAACGATGTTGTTGCCCTCCAGTTTTGCCAGCTGGGAGCCGACCGCCATGCTGCTGAACATGTCGGCGGTGGCCGTGGCTTGATCGGAGACCAGCTTGGCGTCGGTCTGGCCGTCGATTTGCGACTGCACGCTGAGCACGTCGACAAGCATCGGCTTGGACACTTGCAGATTGACGTCCAGTAGCGCGATCAGTTGCCTGAGCAACTGGTCGGCCGGCAGGTCGATCGATTGCGGCTTGGTCAGGTCAAGCACCAGATTGGCGCGGCTTTCACCATTGGTGGTGTTGAACGACAGGTTTTCAACCGCCACTTGCGGGCCCGCCGCCAGCAATTGCTCCAGATTGGATTTGAGCTGCGCTTCTTCGGCTTCGGTCAGGTTCAGTTCCGGTGCCGGCTGGCCCGCCTCCGTCGCCTCGGCGACGGCCTGTTCGTAGGGTTGCAACCGGGTCTGGTAAACCTGCATCAGCGCCATGGCAGAGGGAACGTCGAGATTCTTCAGGCTCAGGGCCATTTGTGCAGAACCGATGGCCTTGCCGTTCAGGGACACTTCGCCAACCTTGTAATCGGCTCGCCCGGAAGCGCTGGTGCCCTTTTCTTCGGTCTGGTTCTTCATTTCAAAGTTCTTGAAACCCAGCACCGACTGTTTCGGACCGAATGTGGTTTTGCTGTTGCTCAGCGTCAGGGTGTTCTCGCCGGTGTAATAACCGTAGGTGCTTTTGCTCAGGTTGCTGGCCAGGGTCAGGCCGTTCAATTCGACCTGCACCGGCGCCTGATCTTCGGTCACAGTGGTCACCTTCAGGCTGTCCATATAGCCATCGGCCTTGACCTTTTGCGCCTGGGCGGTCGCCGCGACATCGATTTTCATCCCCGAGAACTTCATGCTGGACTTGTCATCCAGAGCCGTTTCCAGCGGGAGCAACTCCAGCGTACCGCTGGTGGAGTTGTCATAACCGATGTTGACCACGCCTTTGAGCGGCGAAGCGTCTTTGGTGGCGGCGAACCATTTTTCCGTGAGCGGCGTTTTTTCCAGTTCGTAGTGACTGCTGGCCATGACCGGCAGCCACTTCAGCGACACCAGACGCGAAAACGGCAGCGGGCCGTGTTGCAGATGATCGACAAACAACAGCTCGACCGGCTCCTCGCCGAACATTTCACCTTCTGCCTTGAGGCGATAGTGCGCGGTGCTGCTGAACAAATGGCGCTCCAGCGACACCAGTTCCAGCGAAGCGCTGCCTTTGTGCCCGACCAGCGCGGCCTGCAGTTGTTGATTGGCGTCCGCCAGGGAGGTGTTCAGCACGCTTTCGATTTTGGTGCCGGTGTACCAGGCACCACCGACGCTGATTGCGCCGATGGCGACAACGATTCCCAGAAGCACGCCTGCTGATTTATTCATGAATGACCCGATCAATGTCCGTTGTTGAAGGTGTGGTCGTCTTCCCTGAACCCATGACGGGTTGCGGCTCGACTCCGCTTTGAGTGGGGTGCAGATTAGCATCCGGCACGCGGGGCGGCCCAATGATTAAAGGTGAAGGAGTGTTTGAGGGTTCCAAAAGCGGGGGGAACATTTCGGTGGCAGGAAGAACGCCTTCGCGGGCAAACCTCGCTCCAACAGGCGTGATCCCGTAGGAGCGAGGCTTGCCCGCGAACCAGACAGCACGGTGTATCTGCTCCACCGCGTTATCGTTCTTCGCCGGCGAGCCTGGCTCCTACGAGCAAAATGCCGTCAGGAATACTGCACTTCGATCTCATCGAGCTGATGATCGAAGGTTTTGAGCCGTGCGGTCCAGGTGTACACCAGCACTTCGAAATCCCGATTGATCACAGCCCCGCCCGTCACGTCCCCACGGGGGTCACAGAAGTCCAGTTGATAGCGCTCACGGGCCATGGCCGTGGCGACATCCGCCAGCTCCCGGGCGTTATTGAGCCAGTGCCGACCATCGTCGGCGACTTGTTTGTCCAGCTCCAGGCATTGTTTTTTCAGGGTTTCGAGGCTCTTTTCCAGCGGCGTGCCGGTGAGCTCGCCCATGACCTCCTGGAAGGTGCGCCCCGGTTGCCAGTAGCTGCCCCAGAAATAGCGGTCGAACACCGTTTCGACACGGCGCAGCGCCACCTTGGTGTCCCAGATCAGCACCAGGGTCTTGCCTTGTTCGAGTTGTCTTTTTTTGATCCGTTGAGTCTGGACCGATGCCCAGGCCACCACCACGATGGACATCGCGGCGATCAGTGCGACCGCGCTATCGAGAAATACCAGCGCCGTGTCGATCTGGTGGGCCAGCATGATGCCGTAGAAGTACGTGGCCGTAAGCAGCACTAACGCCACGACGGCACACCAGAAGCCGAGAGCATAAGGGTTTTTCATTATTGGTTTCCCCATGACCTGCGCAAGCCTTGTGCGAGGCAAGGGCGCTTTTGCACAAACGCCCTTCCAACATTTCAAAGCATAGCAACGGCCTCAGGGTTTGCCGGAGTTCGAACCTTGCGTTCGTCCGCTTTCCCAACCACCCCCCAGGGCCAGGAACAAATCGATCTGGCTCGCGGCTACCTGAGTGTTCGCGGCAGCCAGTTGCGCCGTGACATCGATGTAGGTGCGAGTCGCTTGCAAATCCGCCAGGAACGACGCACGGCCGGCCTGGAAGAAGCGATGAGTCTGGTCCGCTGCCAGTTTCGCCGATTTTTCGGCGTCGGCCAGGGCGTCGCGACGCTGCAACAATGCCGTGTACTGGGAAAGGCTGGTCTGGGTTTCACGGATGGCGTTGAGCACCACGCCATCGAAATGCGCCAGCGTGGCCTGGGTGACCGCTTCCGCCTCGCGGATGCGTGCCCGGGCGCCATTGGTCGGCACCTTCCAGCTCAGCGACGGACCGAAGCCCCAACGGTTGGTGGATGGATCGCCCAGGTCTTCCAGAATACCGACGGTGCCGATGGTCGCACCGAAGCTGACGTCCGGGTACAGCTCACCGGTGGCGATGCCGATCCCGGCCGTGGCAGCCGCCAGTCGACGTTCGGCCTGCCGCACATCCGGACGACGCTTGAGCAACGCCGCGCCATCGCCCACCGGGATCAATTGCGCGATCTTCGGCAATTCGTCACAGGTGGCGGTGCCCGCCGGCAGTTGATCCACAGGTTTGGCCAGCAACATCGACAAGCGGTACAGCCCGGCCTGACGTGCGGCTTCGTAGCGTGGCATGTCGGCACGCAGGGATTTGTATTGGGTCTGCGAGCGGGTGACCTGGGTTTCGTCGCCGCGCCCTGCGTCACGCAAGCGCTGGATCAGCGTGGTGCTCTGTTCTTGCAGGTCGAGGGAGTGCTGGGCAATTTCCCGCTCTTCGTTGGCTGCGCACACTTGGGTGTAAGCACGGACCACGTCGGCCACCACTGTGATGCGGGCGGTATCGGCAGCAGCCTGGGTCGCATCGGCATTGGCCTTGGCCGCTTCGATGCCGCGCTGCAACGTACCCCACAAGTCGAACTGGTACGAGGCGGAAATACCGATATCACCGATATTGGCCACCGGCACTTTTTCCGGCAGCAGGAAGGCCTGACCGGACTCCTGCAAACGCTGGGCACCCATCTTCACGCCGCCACTCCAGCCGCCCGCGGCCTCGGCCTCGTCGATCTGGGCGCGGGACCGCGACAAACTGGCCGCCGCCACGCGCAAATCGGTGTTGGAAGCCATGGCCTGCTGCACCAATTGGTCGAGTCGCGGGTCGCGGTACAAGCGCCACCAATCGGCAGGCACTGGTGCCGAAACCACCGGCTTGCCCCCCACTGCCAGCTCACCCTGCAAGTCTTCACGGTGAATGGCCGCGTCCTGCGGCAAGTGATAATCCGGCCCGACCATCTGACAGGCCGACAACAGCAAACCTAAACCGGCAACCGCCAAGCCCGAAGCCTTGCTCATTGCACAGGCTCCCCGGCCCGATCATCGATGATCGAAACCGTGGCCGTCCGACCAGCGATCATGCGGAAATCCTCAGGCACGTCATCAAAGGCAATCCGTACCGGAATCCGCTGGGCCAGGCGCACCCAGCTGAACGCCGGGTTGACGTTGGGCAGCAGGTTGTTGCCGCTGGTGCGGTCGCGATCTTCGATACCGGCGACGATGCTTTCAACATGCCCACGCAACTTTGCGCGATCGCCGATCACACGGATATCGACGCTCTGGCCGACGTGGATGCCGTCCAGTTTGGTTTCTTCGAAATAACCGTCGATGTGAAAGGAATTGCTGTCCACGACCGACAACACCGGCCGCCCGGCACTGACGAACTCCTGGGCACGGGGCGCACGGTCGTTGACATACCCGTCCACCGGGCTGCGGATGACCGAACGGTCGAGGTTGAGCTGGGCGCTGTCCACCGCCACCTGGGCTTCCATCAACGCCACTTGGGCGCGGGCCACTTTGGACTGACTCTCTTCCAATTGCTCGCCGGGTACCAGATTGCCAAGTCCCTTGTTGCGCTTGGCCTCGCGCTGGGCCTGGGCCAGAGTTTCCTCGCGATCGGCGACCGCTGCCTTGGCCTGGCGCAAGGCCAGCTTGAAGCGGTCCTGATCAATGGTGAACAGCACCTGGCCACGCTTGACCGACTGGTTGTCGCGCACCTGCACCTGCTGGATCAGCCCGGACACGTCCGGCGCGATCTGCACGATATCGGCACGGATGTGCCCATCGCGGGTCCAGGGGGCAAACATGTAATACATCACCATGCGCCAGACCACGACGACGGCGAAGCTCACGATCAACAGGGTCAGGATTACGCGACCGATAGTCAAAAACGGTTTTTTCATGTCATCAGGTATCGACTGAGTGAGTCCACGGCGCCAAGCAGCAAAGCGTAGAGGGCCACGTTAAACAATGCCCGGTGCCAGACCAGGCGGTAAAAGTGCAGGCGCATCAACACCCCGTGCACCAGCAGGTACAGCAAGTATGTAATGCCCATCAGCACCAGCAGCGTAGGCAGGAACACCCCGCTGATATCCAGATCACCGATCATAAAGGCGCTCCATCGATGCCATGGGGAAGCGGTTCTTCGAGTTCGGCGCTACCGACAAATTCGACGCCGGGTAACAAGGCCTGACGCAAGCCACTCAAGGCGTGCAAAAGGTGCAGGCAGGTTTCATCGTCTCCCGCGCCTTTGAGCGCGCGGCGGGTACGGTCGAGGGTCATCAGCAACGGACTCGGGGCCGGCAAGCGTTCGCCGGCCTTGAGGCAAGCCTTGAAGTATTCGCCGACCTCGACCACCACTTGGCGCAACATGGTCTGCGGTACCCCGTGGACCCGTGGCGTATAGGCGAGCAAATCCAGCAGATTGAGCGCCACACGCACTTCCCGCAGGGCAATGCCGGTGTCCTGCCCGGTCATGGCCAGACGCGGCAAATGCTGCATCAAGCGATCCAGCACTTGCACGCCCAGGTGCCGATGTTCGGCCAACGTGGCGGGCTCGGTGAGGCTGACAATGTCGCGCCAGCTGAAACGGGTCAGACGCTTGGCCGCCAGCTCGGCGCCGAATGGCCGGGCGATCAGGGTCCAGACGAAGGCAAACAGCAAGCCGACGGGACCGGCCAGGTTGGAGTTGGCGAAGCTGAGAAAATCAGCGTCGTAGGCACCCTGAATACTGATGAAGGACGAGGTGTTGACCAGGGTCAGCAGCATGCCGAGATAAAACTGCGGCTTGACCGTCAGGGTGCCGACACAAATGAACGGCACGGAGAATGCCAGCACCAGCATCGGGAAATCGTGCAGGTTGGGCAGCACCAGGAACAGGTACAGGCTGGCGAACAGCACCGACATCGCCGTCCAGAAAAAGAACCGGTAAATCTGCGGGGCCGGGTCGTCCATCGACGCGAAGAAGCTACAGGACACCGCCGCCAGGATCACCGCAGCGCCACCGTCGGTCCAGCCCAGCAGAATCCACAGTACCGAGGCGACGATGATTGCCGTCACGGTGGATGCCGCCGAATAAAACATCAGGCCCCGGTCCAGGAACGGTGTCAGCCGGCCCAGACGCCAGTGTCGATACACCGCGCGCCAACTGTCCTGGCTTTCACACTGGATGGCCAACTGCAAACTGCGGCAGTCCTGCCACAAATCGATCCATTCGCCCAGGCGATAGATCGCGTTGGAGAACATCAGTTGCTTTCGATCTTCCAGTGCCTGGGCATTGGGCTGCAGCGCTTCAAGACGATCCTTGAGCGCCTGCCAGCGGTGCAGATCGGCGTCTTTGTGCTGCAGCCATTCGCGGGAAGCATCCAGCAACGGCTCGAACTTATCCACAAGCTCGGGCGCACGCCGTTCAAGACCGTTAAGCGCATCGTCGAGGGCATCGATCACCGGCAACAAGTGAATCATTCGCCCGCGCAATTCCTTGGTATTGCGCACGGTTTGCGTATGCGCGCCTTCGTGGGGCAACTGGCCAATCATCAACTCCAGGCTGTTGAACGTCGCCACCATCGAAGCGCGCAATCCACTGACTTCATGTGGCTGCACGTCACGGCTGAGGAACCGCAGGCTGTAGGTCGTTGCATCGGCAAACCATTTGCTCACCGCATCGTTGAACACCGGCGCCAGGCGTCGTGGCCAGAACATCGCCCCGACCACCGCAGCGACGGCGATACCGAGGAAGATTTCCTCGGTGCGTGCTTCGGCCACGTCCCAAACCGCCAGCGGGTTATCCACCACCGGCAGGGCGATCAGCGGCAAGGTGTAACCGGCGAGCATCAAGGCGTAGTTGTTGGCCGTACGCAGGTGCAGGGACAGGAACAGCAGCGTCCCGGTCCACAACGCAATGACCAGCACCAATACATAGGGACTCTGGATAAACATCGGCACAAAAAGCACCGCGGCTGCGGCACCGATAAAGGTGCCGATTGCGCGGTACAGGGCCTTGGAACTGGTCGGGCCGAGAAACGGGCTGGAAACGATATACACCGTGGCCATCGCCCAGTACGGACGCGGCATTTGCATGAGCAGGGCGATGTACAGCGCGATCATCGATGCAGCGAAGGTGCGCACGCCGTAGAACCAGTCCCGCGCCGGGGGCATGCCGGAGAAAAAACCGTTCAAGGGATGGCCACCGCTGATTCACCCGTCGACTCCAAGGCCTGGAGCACGCGCAACGCGGCTTCCATGTCTCGCTGATCGATACCTTCGAGTGCTTCCATACGCAAGCGCACCAGTTCGATTTCAACTTTTTGCACCAGCGCCCGACCGGTTTCGGTCAGGCTCAGGCATTTGGCACGACGATCATTGGCATCTTCAGTGCGACGGACGTACCCGCCCTTGCACAACTGATCCAGCAATCGCACCAGGGACGGGCTCTCCATCCCTGACGCTTGTGCCACCGTGACCTGTCGAACGCCCTCGCCCAGGCGCCCGATCATCAGCAACGGGACGGCACAGGCTTCGGAGATTCCATAGTTGACCAGCGTGGTCTGGCAGACTTTCCGCCAATGCCGGGCGGCCACTACCATGGTGCTGGTGATATTCATCCGCAGAGCGTCGAGGTTATTCGGCACGGGGAAAATACACACTGTTAGTTTGCTAACTATCAATATGGCATTGGAAGGGATTTTTCGTCAAGTTTTGAAACAAAATGGAAGCCAAGCATTGAATGTAGAGCACACCGGCAGCCAGAGTGCTCAGCGTTTCCTGGCCCGCTCATACACTTCGCTACGTTCACGCTTGCCAATAGCGACCACAGAAACGACGACACGCTCATCTATGACTTCATAGACCAGTCTGTATCCCGATGACTTGAGTTTGATTTTGTAGCAGTCAGGCATGCCATGCAGTGCGTCAGACGGGATTCGAGGTAGTTCAAGCCGCTCAGCCAGCTTCTTTTTGAACTGCTCACGCACCGTATGCCCCAGCTTGTCCCATTCCTTACGCGCGGACGGCAGAAATTCGAGCTTATAGGTCATCCAGGGTTACCGGGACAGGCGTTTCATGACGCCGGGAGCGAACGATCTCTGCCAACGCCAGATCATCCAGGCGCTCAACCATCGCCTCGAACACTTCGGCCGGAACCATGTACCCCATCACTCGATTGTGATTGAGCACTGCAACCGGTCCTCCATGAGCGCCATTCAAAACAGCCGTTGGGTTTTTCTTTAACTCAGAGACACTGACAGCCATGTCGGCAAGAACGCTTTGCATAATTAAGACCTCAAATAAGCTCGCAATTCTGGTCTATTTCCTCCCTGCCAGCAAACCTGGGAACTGCCTCTCATCTGATTTCTACACCCCACGCCCTTTCCTCAACAGCACATCCAGTTGATCCACCACCTCCGCCCAATCAGCGTCATCCAGCACCTCGTCACGCAGAAAATCCGCCTGGCCCTTGGTCCAGAAAAACGCATCCGCCAGATGCAGTTCCGGCTTGAGTGGAGAATGGCTGGCGATGAATTTGTCGATGCCTTCTGCGTCATCCGGCAAACCGAGTTGTTTGAACAGGGATGGCAGGCTGTGGGTCGGGTTTTCCATGTTGGGCTCCTGGTAATCAATACAAAGAACGCTGCGCGTTCAATCGCGAGCAGGCTCGCTCCCACAGAAACTACGCAATCCCTGTGGGAGCGAGCCTGCTCGCGATGACGACAGCGAATACGCCACAAATCTAATCACTCAACTCCCGCACTTCGGCATGCGGCACCATTTTCAGGAAGTCCGGCATGTTCATGTGCAGCAGGTTGATGTGATTGCCGGCTTCGACATAAACATCTTTCTGCCGGGTCAACAGTGGGTCGATGACCACATTCAGCCCGTAGGCTTCGCCCAGCGCAGGAATGGCACCACGTTCGCAATCATCGAACAGGTGCGGCAAGTTGCTTTCCCGGGAAACCTGCCATTGCCCGCTGCTTTGGACTTTGCTCAGGTCCAGGTGACGGCTGGCAGGCAGCACGGCCATCAGGTAATGCCCGTGGTGATCGTCCAGGATCACCGATTTGGCCACTCGCTCGGCGGGGATGCCCGCGACCCGTGCCGTTTCCAGGCTGCTGGCGGAGTGGGGGTGGGTGACGATGTCATAGTCGCATTGAGCCTTTTCCAGGCTTCTCTGCACGGTTTTTGCCATACGCATGATGCACCTCGGTGTCCGCAAAAATGCCTGCCGGACGATGGTTGACACTTTTCCACGTAGTGAAAGTCTAGGCCCGCAAGGGGTGATCTGACGGGAAATCCGCCCATCGGACACCTCGAAAACCGGGCAGAATTCATACAGGCGATGGCTCAACTAAACTGTATACAGAACCACCAGCGACTCTCCCGGAGGGTCACGTGAAAACGCGTTTCGGTGTCATTGCATGGCTGTTGCTGGCGAGTGCCTGCGCCTTCGCCACGGACACTGTCGGGCTACCCGGCCCCAGCCCCATGGGCATCTGGCTGATCACCTTCGGCCTGGCGTTTCTCATTGCCGAAGCAGCCCTGCCCAACTACGGCGTGATCGGCCTGGGCGGCATCGTGATGTTCGTGATCGGTGCCGTAATCCTGACCAATGCTGACATGCCCGCCCCTTTGATGATCGGACTGGGCCTGATCAGTGCGTTGCTGCTGATCTTCCTGTTGATTCGCGCCCTGAAAACCCGGCCGCGCCAAACGGTCAGCGGCGACGCCGGATTGCTGGGCAGCGTGACGCCGGTGTTGTCACTTGAGGCCAGCGATACCTGCCGCGGCTGGGTGCATTTGCAGGGCGAGCGCTGGCAAGTATCGAGCGCCAAGCCGTTACAAGTCGGCCAGCGGGTAAAAGTGGTCGCACGCAAGGGATTAATGCTGGAAGTGGCCGCGACTGACGCGGTAACGGTTGGAGAATAGTCATGGGCTTGCAGCTGGGTTTTGTCGCGCTCCTGTTGTTGCTGATCGCCTTGGCAGGTGCGACGTTCCGTATCCTGCGTGAATACGAGCGCGGTGTGGTGTTCCAACTCGGACGCTTCTGGCAGGTCAAGGGCCCGGGCCTGATCCTGTTGATTCCGGTGATCCAGCAAATGGTCCGCGTCGATCTGCGCACCATTGTTCTGGATGTACCGGCGCAGGACGTGATCACCCGCGATAACGTCTCGGTAAAGGTCAACGCCGTGCTGTACTTCCGCGTTCTCGATCCGCAAAAGGCCATCATCCAGGTCGAAGATTTTCTCATGGCCACCAGCCAATTGGCGCAAACCACCTTGCGCGCGGTGCTCGGTAAACACGAACTCGATGAACTGCTGGCCGAACGCGAACGGTTGAATATCGACATCCAGCAAGTGCTTGACGCCCAGACCGATGCCTGGGGTATCAAAGTGGCCACCGTCGAGATCAAGCACGTGGACCTCAATGAGTCGATGATCCGCGCCATCGCCCGGCAAGCCGAAGCGGAGCGCGAACGGCGGGCCAAAGTGATACATGCCGAGGGCGAACTACAGGCTTCGGAAAAACTCATGCAAGCCGCCGAAATGCTTGGCCGCCAACCCGGCGCCATGCAGTTGCGCTATATGCAGACGTTGAGCACGATCGCCGGCGACAAGAGCTCGACAATCGTCTTTCCGTTACCGATTGAGTTGCTCAAGGGCATGGCGGACTTGTCGCAAAAAACTTGATCCATCATCGTTTCGCAATCACGGCCGTCTCGCCAAGCCAGGCCAACAAGCGATCCAGGCAAGCCGGGACCGATTGCGTACCGGTATCGAGCACCAGTGAAGCATGGAGTGGCGGTTCATAAGGTGCAGACACGCCGGTGAACCCGGCCAGTTCGCCACGTCGCGCGCGGGCATAGTGACCTTTCGGGTCACGCTGCTCACAGATCTCCAGCGATGCGCTGCACCAGACTTCGCGATAGTCCTCCCCCAGCCGGCGGGCAAATACTTCACGCAGTTCTACCAGCGGCGCGATCATCGCCAGAATCACGATTTGACCGTTTTCCACCAGCAATGCCGACAGTTCGCTGGCGCGGCGAATGTTCTCTTTGCGATCGCCGTCGGTGAAACCCAGATCACAGTTAAGCCCTGTGCGCAGGGCATCGCCATCAAGCACCAGGCTGTGCATCCCGCTCTCGAACAAATGCGCATGCAGCGCCTGCGCGAGGGTCGACTTGCCCGACGCCGGAAGGCCGGTGAGTAGAATCACCGTGCCACGGTGGCCGTTGCGCAACTCCCTTTGCGCACGGCCAACGTTGGCGCTCGGCGCCAACAAATCAGCGGACGGGAGCATGCGCCACTGGCACCGCGATATCACCTGCCGCCCACGCCGCTTCACGATTGGCCAGGGCCGTGGCGATGGACTGAACTTCGGTTGACTGCACTTGATCCGGCAGCGGGTCGAGGCCGGCGCTGGCGAAAATCTGCCCGTAAGCATTGCGCAGGTCGGCGTAGGACAGATCGCGGCGCAGGTCGGCCTGCAAGGTATTGAGCTCACCCTGGATCAAGTCCAGCTCGCCAATTCCGTCTGCCTCACGGCGATTGCGCAACTGACCGACGATTTGCCCGTCGATTTCCGACAGCTGCTGATTGGTCTGGAACTGACGCAAGGCCTCACGGTAGTTGGCATTGGCCACATACAGCTGTGCCAGTACGGCAATCGACATGGCTTGACGACGTGCCGTGGCCACTTCCTCACCGGCCTTGGCTACGTCGATCGCGGCAGGCGCCGAGACGACGTTGAACAGGTTCCAGGTGACCTTGACGCCATAGTCGGCCCAGCTATTTTCCACCAGAAACGAGTTGCTGTCGTAGTGCCCGCCGGCGGAGAACTCCAGGCCCGGCAACAGACGCAGCATGGCTTTGCGGGTTTCGGCGGCGGATATACGCGTCTGATAATCCTGTTCGCGCAGTTCCGGGCGGCTGGTCAAGGCTTCCTGTTCGAGGCGGGCCAGATCGACCTTGAGCTCGGGAATCGCATAACCGTCGTCGCTCGCCAAGGTCAGGTTGGTGCCCAGTGGCAAGTTGATCAATGTCGCCAGTTCGGTTTTCGCCAGCGACAGCGCACGACGCTGCTCTTCCAGCTGCCGCGTCGCCTCGATCAGCGAGCGCTGATAAGCGAGGGCTTGCACCGGATCGCCGATGCGCTGCTGGCTCATGCTCTGGCTGTTGTCGCGCGCCGCTTGCACCCGTGCCATGAGACTGTCGATCTGCTTGAGCAAACGTTCGGCGGCCATTGCTCGCCAATACGCCGAACGCACGTCCTGGACAATGGTATTGATCACCTTGCGCCGACGCTCCTGCACGATCAGTCGCTGGTCGCCCTGCTGTTTCGCACTAATATAGCTGACGCCGAAATCGAGCACGTTCCAGACCATGGTCAGGTCCGCCACGTCGCGGTCACGATCCTGCGAGGTCGACGGTTCCAGGGACTGCGTGCCGGTTCGCACACTCTGGCTACTGGATGCGTTGACGTTGTTGCGCCCCACATACCCGGCATCCAGCGCCATGCGTGGCAGCATGTCGAAACTGGCCAGGTCGAGCTGCCGCTTGGCCAACGCCTCTTCCATGATCTTCAAGCGGCCTTCCAGGTTGTACTTCACTGCACGGGCCATGGCCTGGTGCAATGTCAGTGGACCGCTGAGCGGTTCCTGCCCCTTGTACATGCTCTGCAAATCGCTTTTGGCGCGCTGTTCGCTAACGCTGCGCTCAATCGGTTCGCTGGTGACCGCGCAACCGCTAATCGCCAGCGCCAGCAGGCTGGCGCCGAACAATTTCTGACTATTTCTCATCCCTGGATCGCCCCTGGTCCCGCTAAGTGTGAAATGGTTTTCAAGCCTGCATTTCGCTGATGCCGGCCAGTGTGAGGGCCGCGGCAAGGTGATCGACCTGCCGCTGCTCAGTGTCTTTGATCTGTTGCAATTGCTGGCCCAGGGTGGGTGCGCCGAATATCCCGCGCAAACCCTGGGAAACATCGCCGGACCTGATCGACTGACTGCCAAAGGCGTTCAGTGAATCGCGCTCCGCACTGCTGTTCTGATTGAACAAGGCCGACAGCGTGCTGCTGGCGAATACGCCACCATCGCCACCGCCGAAGCCCAGGAAGCCTTGCGCCGAACCATCACCGCTACTGTCGCTGCTGCTGAACACCTGTGCGATGAAACTCGGACTCATGGCTCCGTTGTTGATGAAAATATCCCCCAACGGCCGAATGCCGTTGCCCAGTTCCCGTTGCTCGAACAGTGGCGCAAAGGTCAGCGGTGAACCGAGATCGCCCGTCGGCGGCGCGAAAACCACTGGTTGCAGCGGCAGATTTGGCGCAGGCGGCGGTGCAACCGGGTTGCTGCTACGGAACGCAGGATCCGGCGTCACCACGACAACCGGCGTAATCGGCGTGATCACGGGCGGTACGGTATTGATCGCAAAGTTGTCGGACTGATTGACGCCACTGCCACTGTTGCCCACCACATCGCTGACGCCCGCGCTGTTGATGCTGATCGTGTTGCGGGTGCTGTTGACGTTGGTATTGGGTGTCAGGGTCGCTGTCCAGGTCTTGCCGCCATCGCTGCTGCTCAGGTTGGACAAGGTGCCGTTGTCGACGCTGATGTCCGAAAGGTCAAAGCCGCTGACCGCTTTGCTGAACGTGATGGTCACCAGTGAAGTCTGGCCGACGCCCATGTTCGGGTTGGAAATCACCACCGTGGCGCTTGGGCGCTCGCTGTCGAGTGCGTAGTTGTTCGAAACCGCCACCGTGTCGCCGGCGTTACCCGCCAGGTCCGACACATTGCTCGTGTCCAGGGCGATGAAATTGCTCGGGTGAGTGATGTTGGCGGTCGGCGTGAAGGTCGCCGTCCAGGTCTTGCCCCCGTCACGGCTGGTCAAGTTGCTCAGTTCGCCGTTGGCAACACTCAGGTCGGACAGATCGAAGTCACTCACCGCCTCGCTGAAACTGAACGTCACGGTGGTGCTCTGGCCGATGCCCAGATGCGGATTGGCGACCACGATCTCCACGGTAGGCCGAGCCGCGTCGAGGATGTAGTTGTTGGAAAGGGCGATGCTCGCGCCGAGGTTGCCGGCAGCGTCCTGCACGCCACTGGTGTCGAGCACGATCAGGTTGGTCGCATCGCTGATGCCGGCAGTCGGCGTCAGGGTCGCGGTCCAGGTCACCCCGCCGTCGCTGCTGCTCAGGTTCGACAACACACCGTTGGCGACGCTGATGTCCGACAGATCGAAACCACTCACTGCCTCGCTGAAGGTGATGGTTACCAGCGAGGTTGCACCGATGCCCAGGCGATTGTCGGCAACCACGATGGTGGCGGTCGGCAGTGCGGTATCGATAGCGAAGGTGTTGGAGTCGGTGGTGCCGGTGCCGGCATTGCCGGAGGCGTTGATCACTCCCGTGTTATCGAGGGTGATCAGGTTGCCGGTGTGGGTGATGTCCGCAGTCGGTGTGAAGGTCGCCGTCCAGGTGATGCCGCCGTCGCTTGACGAGACGTTGCTCAACGTACCGTTGGCGATGCTCAGGTCGGCATTGCTGAAACCTGTGACCGCCTCGCTGAAGGTGATGGTCACCAACGACGTTTCACCGGCCTTGAGCGCCGAGTCTGCGACCACAATGGTGGCGCTCGGCACAGCAGTCTGTACCAGGTAGTTGGCGGAGTTGGTGACACCAGTGCCGGTGTTGCCCGCCAGATCAGTCACGCCACTGTTGTTCAAGGTGATGAGGTTAGTGGTGTCGGTGATTCCGGCGGACGGCGTGAAGGTCGCGGTCCAGGTAATGCCGCCGTCACTCGACGAGAGATTGCCGAGGGTACCGTTGGCGACACTCACGTCGGAATTGTCGAAACCGCTGACCGCTTCGCTGAAGGTAATGGTCACCAGCGACGTTTGCCCAGGGCGCAGATCGGTGTCGGCCATGACAATGGTCGCGGTCGGGCGCTGGCTGTCGATCGCGTAATTGTTCGAATCGGTGGTGCCGGTGCCGGCATTGCCGGCCAGGTCGGTTATCCCGGTGTTGTCGAGCTGAACCAGGTTGCTGGTATCGGTAATACCCGCCGTTGGTGTCAGGGTTGCGGTCCAGGTGATGCCACCGTCGCTGCTGCTCACCGCACTCAAGGTGCCGTTATCAATGGTCAGGTCGGCGTTGGTGAAGCCAGTCACCGCTTCGCTGAACGTGATGGTCACAGTGGTCGTCTGGCCAACAGCGAGTGCGGTGTCGGCGACCACGATGGTCGCGGTCGGGCGCTGGGTGTCGACAGCGAAATTGTTCGAGTCGGTGCTGCCGATACCGGCATTGCCGGCACTGTTCTGCACTCCGGTATTGTCCAGAGTGATCAGGTTGCTGGTGTCGGTGATGCCTGCCGTCGGCGTGAAGGTCGCCGTCCAGGTGATGCCGCCGTCGCTGCTGCTCACCGCACTCAGCGTGCCGTTAGCGATGGTCAGGTCGGCATTGGTGAAACCGGTGACCGCCTCGCTGAAGGTGATGGTCACCAACGAGGTTTCGCCGACCTTGAGCGCCGGGTCGGCGACCACGATGGTGGCGGTCGGCACCACTGTGTTGATCGTGAAGTTGGCGGAATTGGTCGTACCGAAGCCCGTGTTTCCGGCCAGATCGGTGATGCCGGTATTGTTCAGGATGATCAGGTTGGTCGAATCACTGATCCCGACGGTCGGGGTGAATGTCGCTGTCCAGGTGATGCCGCCATCACTGCTGCTCACCGTGCTCAGCGTGCCGTTGGGGATGCTCAAGTCGGCGTTGGTGAACCCGGTCACGGCTTCGCTGAAGGTGATGGTCACCAGCGAGGTCTCTCCGGCACTCAGCGTTGGATCGGCCATGACGATGGTCGCAGTCGGACGCTGGCTGTCGACCGCGTAATTGTTCGAATCCGTGCTACCGCTGCCGGCGTTACCCGCCACATCGCTGACGCCAGTGTTGTCCAGGGTGATCAGGTTACTGGCGGCGGTGATAGCTGCCGCTGGCGTGAAGGTCGCCGTCCAGGTGATGTTGTCCGAAGTGGTCAGGCCGCTGAGGGTGCCATTGTCCACGGTCAGGTCGGCCAGGCTGAAACCGGTCACTGCCTCGCTGAACGTGATGGTTACCAGCGAGGTCTGGCCGATGCCGAGTGCGGTGTCGGCGACCACGATGGTCGCGGTCGGTCGCTGGGTGTCGATGGCGAAATTATTCGAGTCGGTGGTGCCGCTACCGACGTTGCCGACCGCGTTCTGCACCCCGGTATTGTCCAGGGTGATCAGGTTGCTGGTGTCGCTAATGTTCGCGGTCGGCGTGAAGGTCGCCGTCCAGGTGATGCCGCCGTCACTGCTGCTCACCGTGCTCAAGGTGCCGTTGGCGATGGTCAGGTCGGCGTTGGTGAAGCCGAAGACCGCCTCGCTGAAGGTGATGGTCACCAACGAGGTCTGACCGATAGCCAGGTTGGGGTTGGCGACGATGATGCTCGCTGTCGGGCGCACCGTGTCGATCACGAAATTGGCCGAGTTGGTGGTACCGCTGCCGGCGTTGCCCGCAAGATCGGCGATACCGGTATTGGCCAGGGTAATGACGTTGGTGGCGTCGTTGACGCTTGAGTTCGGTGTAAAGGTCGCAGTCCAGGTGATGCCACCGTCACTACTGGTTACCGCCGTCAGGGTGCCGTTGGGAATGGTCAGGTCGGCGTTGGTAAAACCGGTGACGGCTTCGCTGAAGGTGATGGTCACCTGCGTGGTTTCGCCGGCAATGAGGTTGCTGTCGGCAAGCACGATGGTCGCGGTCGGACGCTGCGAGTCAATGGCGTAGTTGTTCGAATCGGTGGTGCCGCTGCCGGCGTTGCCCGCCAGATCCTGGACCCCGGTGTTATCCAGGGTGATCAGGTTGGTGGCATCGTTGATGCTTGTGGTCGGCGTGAAGGTCGCGGTCCAGGTAATGCCGCCGTCGCTGCTGCTGACCGCGCTCAAGGTGCCGTTTTCGATGCTCAGGTCCGCGTTGGTGAAGCCGGTGACTGCCTCGCTGAAGGTGATGGTCACCAGCGACGTCTGACCGATGGCCAGGTTGGGGTTGGCCACCACGACGGTCGCGGTCGGATGCTGGGTGTCGATGGCGTAGTTGTTCGAATCGGTGGTGCCGATGCCGGTGTTGCCCGCTGCATCCGTGACCCCGGTGTTGTCCAGGGTGATCAGGTTGGTGGCATCGGTGATGTTCGCGGTCGGCGTGAAGGTCGCCGTCCAGGTGATGCCGCCGTTGCTGCTGCTCACTGCACTCAAGGTGCCGTTGGTAACGATCAGGTCAGCGTTGGTAAAACCGCTGACCGCCTCGCTGAAAGTGATGGTCACCAGCGAGGTTTCCCCGACTTTCAAGGCATTATCGGCTACCACGATGGTCGCGGTCGGACGCGCCGTGTCGATGGCGTAGTTGTTGGAGTCGGTGGTGCCGCTGCCGGTGTTGCCGGCCGTGTCTCTGATGCCGGTGTTGTCCAGCGTAATGACGTTGGTGGTGTCACTGATGTTGGCGTTTGGCGTCAGTGTGGCCGTCCAGGTGATACCGCCGTCGCTGCTGCTCAGGCCCGACAACGTGCCGTTGGCCACGGTCAGGTCGGCGGTGGTGAACCCGGTGACCGCCTCGCTGAAGGTGAGGGTCACCAGCGAGGTTTCACCGGCCGCAACGCTGGTGTCGGCCACAACGATGGTCGCGGTCGGCCGCACGGTATCGATCGCATAGGTGTTTGAGGTGGTCGTGCCGCTGCCGGTGTTGGTCGAGGTATCGGTATAAAGGGTGTTGTCCAGGGTAATGACGTTGCCGCTGCTGTTGTTGCCGGCAATTGGCGTCAGGGTCGCGGTCCAGTGGATGTTGTCACTGGTGCTCAGGTTACTCAGGGTGCCGTTGGACGCCGTCATGTCGGACAGGCTGAAACCGCTCACCGCTTCGCTGAAGGTGATGTTCACCGTCCCCGTGGCAGTGGTACTCAGCGTAGGGCCGGAAACCGTGATGCTCGCCGTCGGCCGTACCGTGTCGATCGTGTAGTTGTTGGACGACGAAGTGCCGATGCCCGACAAGCTGTTCGAGATGCCAGTGACACCGGTATTGTCCAGGACTATCTGGTTGGTGGTACTGGTAACGCTGGCATTCGGGGTGAACGTTGCGGTCCAGGTGACACCGCCGTCGCTGCTGCTCACCGCACTCAAGGTGCCATTGGCAACCGTCAGATCGGCGTTGCTGAAGCCTGTCACCGCCTGGTTGAAGGTAATGGTCACCAGCGAGGTGCTGCCGATGTGCTGGGCAGGCGTCGAAACCACAATGGTCGCGGCGGGGTTTGGCGCATAGGCGGTATCAAACCTCGCACCGGCATCATTGAACAAGCCATTGACCGCAGTTGGAGAGATGCCTGACTGGGCTGCACTGGCAAGGCCGCCGGCCCCACTGGCACCCTTGTTGGCACTGCCCCCCAAGGCCGCGTAGTTGGCCGCCGTGATCAACACCGAGCCTTTGTTCCAGATGCCACCGACACCCTGGCCACCGTCGCCGCCGTTCAAGGTGGTACCGCTGCCATTTGCCGAACCGCCACCGCCACCGCCGCCGGCACCGATGTTGCCGGAGATCGTCGAAGTGCCGATTATGGTCAGCTTGCCGCTGCTGGCGTTGTAGATGCCGCCGACTGCCGCACCACCCTTGCCGCCGGTGGTGTTCCAGCCCGCACCGCCGCCACCGCCGCCGATCGACAGGCTACCAGAGGCAGCGGTACCGCCAGCGGAACCGTTGGAATAGCCATAGGGGTTGGTCGAGGCGGTACCGCCCGTGCTGGAACCACCATGGCCGCTCATGGACGCCAGGTTGTAGCTGCCACCCGTACCACCCTGGTTGGCCGAGCCCGCCGTTCCAGCATAATTGCCATAACCGAAGCCGGCGCTGCCGCCGTGGCCGCCGATGCCACCGCCCACCGCCCCGCCGCCACCGCCGCCACCGCCGACCACGGGGTTGATCACACCGCCACCACCGCCGCCGCCCGAAGCCGCGTTCGCCGTTACGCTGACGTTGTTCAATGTCAGGTCGCCGAAGTTGCTGATGCCCGCGCCCAACGAGTTGGCAGCGGCGGCTCCGCCATTGCCACCATTGCCGGCGATCAGTCCGCGAGTGATCACCAGGCCGTCGAAAGTCACGGTGGTTCCCGCGTTGACCTTAATGACGCTGGTCTTGTACTGCCCGTCCAGGGTGACATCGGCGATGCCGTCCTGGTTCAGGTCACCGGCGACAGTGATGTTCTTGCTGACCACCAGTTGGCTAGTCAACGAAACAGTCATGGCGTTGTTGAAGGTGACGATATCGCCGTTCTGCGCCAGGGCCAGTTCGGCGCGTAACGATCCGGCCCCCGAGTCGTTGCCGTTGGTCGCAGTCCAGGTCGCCAGGCCCCACTGGTATTCGCTCATGGCCTGTTTCGACAGCACGTTGACGCTTTCGATATTGCCGGTGGCGATTTCCAGATCCCAGTCGCCACCCACACCGGTGCGATTGTTCGAGGCCGCCACGTCGCGCCCGGTCATCTGGGCCAGGGAATCGACGAAACTCAGGCCCCGGTCGCCCTCGGCGGTGTAGCAGCCGTAGATCAGGATGTCGCCGCCAACGTTCATGTCCTTGCCGATCTGCGCCAGGATGGCGCTGCGCTGGGCGACGTTGTCGGCCGACAGGTAGCTGTTGCCCAGCCACAGGTCGCCGGCGTTGCCGTGGGCGATGATCTGCACCGAGCTGACACCCTGATGCTGATCGAGGTAACCGGCAATCTGCTGCAAGCCATCCTTGCCGGCCTCCAGCTTCACGACTTGAGTGCCGGGAGCGACGCCTTTGAGCAGGCTGTCGGCGTCCTTGACCCGGGAATCGACGAACACCACGCTTTGGCCCGGCACCGCGACGGGGCTGGCGGCGGGCGTGGCATCGGCCTGGCCGTGGGTGTCCTTGCTGGCGGCTGGCTGGTCGGCCGTCGGCGTCTTTGCGGCATCTGCCGTGGTGTGGCTGTCGGCCTGGGCAGCGCTGTCGGCTACGGTAGCGGCGACAGCACCGTCGAACAGCATGCGCGGTTCCAGCGACATGATCATGGGCGCTGCCAGCGTCCGTTGGCCTTCCATTGCCTTCGGCTTGGCCTTTGCCCCGCCCAGAATCTTCCACCACATGTTGCTCACCCGAACTCGAACGAATGTACGTGACGCATCAATGAAAACGCCGCGATCAACCGATCGCGGCGTCGGACTTCATACGAATGACATTGGCGGCGCTGGCGGTGCCATCGAGCCAAAAGGACAAATCGGAATACTGCTTGAACAGGTCCGGCGGCAGGATGGTGCGCCTGGACTGTATGTCGACCCTGGGTTTGACCTTGTGCAGGCCGGCAACGCCCAGGGCCTGATCGAATTCCGGCGCATCGTAGGCCAGGTGCTCGAAATCGTGTTCGAACCAGGGCTCACCGACAAAGTCGTAGACCAGTCGCATCACCTTCTCCGGCGCGCTGGTCAGCAGGTCGTAATCGACGATCAGCAGTGAATCGGCATGCTCACCGTAATAGGCTTCCTTGAGCGCCGCCCAGGCAAAACCCACCAGACGGTTGCGTTGCGCCAGGGTTTCGCAGCGGCTGTAAACGGTATTGCGCTCGGCGGCATCGCCGAACAGCTTGGTGTTCTCGTAAGGGTTGGCGCGATACAGCCGCTCAAGACTGTCCATGATCCAGGCGACATTGCGCACGCAGGCGATGACTTTGGCCTTGGGGAACAGATCGCTGATGGCCGGCAGTCGCGCGCTCCATTGGCGATTGGTGTCGAACACCACCGATTTGTCGGTCTTGTCGGCGTAGTAGGAATCGAAGAGGCCGCGCAACAGGCGACGGCGCATGGCTGTATCGATGACCGCTCCGTACTCGCTGCCGGCGCTGCATTGATCAAGGATGCCGCTAAACAGGGCACCGACCGGGCTGGTCATGCCGGCATGAAAGCGCGGGTTCTGCAACAAAATGGCAGAAAGCAGGGTCGAGCCCGAGCGCGGCAAGCCGGAAATAAAGTGGAATTGGTGCAAGTTCCTTCACCGTATATGCAATTCCTTTTGTAGGACAAATCCTAGCCGATGGGGGAACCTGCGACTAGTGGTAATTTGACATCAGTTGAATTCAAACTGACCGACAATCGCAGTTTTTATAACCAGAACACAAAATTTACGTTCAACGGCCATTCGCTCAGGGATGACTTCCCCCCGACAGGTACAACCGCGCAGTGGCACCTCCGGCTCGCATGTCATGTTGCAGATGCCATTGAGCCGGCAACGGCACGAACTCGTCCGGGATGTCGGCGGTGCCAATCAGCCAGACCCGCGAAGTGCCCTTGGGCAGATCGCCGAGACTGTCCAGGTACACGTCGGCAGTGGTCAGGGTGCCGAAGCCATAGTCGTTCGGCCGGCTGGACGTACCGTCAGGTCGCGGCGGGGTGTACAGCAAGGGCTTGGCGTCGCTGCGGTTGTAGTAGACGTAACACAAGTACCAAAGCATATCGCTGGTGACGATCTGGTCGCCGGGCTGAACCTGCCGGTTCACATCATCGATCATGACACTGATCTGATCACGAACGTCCACCGTGGCGTTGTTCTTCAAACCCACCAGTTCGACCCCGGCAAACAGCACCAGCAGCATCAGCGCCAGCACGCGGGCATCGGTGTACAGACGATCGATGGCCAATGCCACCAGCATCGGCAGCCCCAGGGCGAACGCTGTGAGGTAGCGCTCAATGAACATCGGCGAAATGAACGACACCGCAAACACCAGCAGTATCGGGACGAAGGTGTAGATCGCCAGCAAAACGCTGCCTCGGGCCACGCTTCGATCCCGCACCAGCGCAATCGCAGCCACGAGCGGCAAAGATAGCGGCAGCACGGAAAATACCAGCAGCGGCAAGTGCTCGCCGTCGTCCTGAATCAGCAGCGACCAGACCATCGATGGCAGGGAATACAGGGTGACCGGGTCTTCCCAGCCCACATCGCCATTGGCCTTGAGCAGGTCGATGTGCTGCAACAGGTTGAACAGCTGCGGCAGCCATGGCAGGTACAGCGCGACGATCGCCAGGTTCGCCAGCCACCAGTCACCACGCTGGATGTGCCCCAGTCGATGGCCCGGTTTGACGCGCAGGATGACCAGGTACAACCAATGACTGAGCGCACACAGGACGGCGAAGTAATGGGTATACAACGCTGCACTCATCAGCACGGCATAAATTGCCAGATAACGTCGGCGCCCCGGCTGCCTTATCCAGTACACCAGCGCAAGAGTCGCGCCCAGAAGCAACAGCCCCAGCAGCGAATACATGCGTACTTCCTGGCTGTAGCGCACGGCCGTGGGCAGCAGCGCCAGCAGGACACCGGCCAGTATCGCGGCGCGACGGGTCGCGAGCCGGTCTACCAGCCATATGCCGAGCCCGACAGAAGCGATTCCGGGCAAGGCGCTGAGGCAGCGGATGGAGAATATTCCGTCGCCGAACAACGCCATCCAGCCATGCAACAGCATGAAGTACAGCGGTGGATGTACATCGTAGGCCGCGTGGTGCCAGATGTCGGGCAGGGTGTAACGGGCCAGCAGCAGGCTGGAGCCCTCGTCGCCCCAGATGGCGGCCGCCGTCAGGTCATAAAAACGAACGATCGCGGCCAATACCAGAATCGGTAGCAGCCAGTGCTCCCGCGCCCAGCGGATCAGCGGCAACACACCATTGGCGAAGCCGGAATTGGCATGTGGCTCTTGAGTGCCGCTCAGTGGTGTTTCTCTGCGCGCTTCCATTGCCTCCCCTTGCAAAGATCAGTGACCAGCACGGTTGATTTTGGGTTCACTTTAGACCCTGCGCCCGAGCACCGTCGATGCTGGCCCGATAATGCAACGCCATCAGGCAACACTTGCCAGTTGCAACTCTTTTAGAAAGCTAGAAGCCGCTTTCCCTGATCCCCAGCGCCGCCAGGCGTCGCCAGGCAACGCCCAGCAATGACTCGCCGCTGCCCTGCAGCACGGCCACACCCCGCAGCGGCTGCACAGGCGTCGGTGCAGAATCCAGAGCAGTCAACCGCGCCCCATATTGGGCCTGCACCGGTTCGGCCCGTTGATGCTCGTCACGACGCACGGCAATCGGCCCGTGGTGATCGGAGGTCAGCGCTTGCTGATCGATAAAAGCCACGCCATTGGTGTCGATTTCACTCAATTGCACCGCCATCGCCGGACGCATCGGATCGTCGGCGATAAAACGCCCGGCGGCACCCGGCGCCACGCGCCAGAGTTCGGCTTCGGCCAGATATCCGCGCAATCGCACACCCTCCTCGACCACACGGGCCAACGGTTCCTGGGTGGAGAGCCAGCGTCCCGGCGCCCATTGCGGCAACAGATCGCGCACGACTCCCGCATGGGGTGCACGCAACAGCAATCGCTCGCGCTGGGCAGTCAGTCCACGGTACTCGGCCACGGCCTCGGCCAGGCGCTGCTCGACGATACCGGCATCGGCGGCGGTTTCACTGCGGCTGGCCTGACGACGCATCAACAACTGCTGAATGCGGATTTCCCGGCGCACGATGGCCTGGCGAGAGTCCAGATCCGGTGACTCGAGCTCGATCAGTACATCGCCTTGGGCGACCGGCTGACCATCATGCACATTCACCGTTTTGATCCGTGCCGCGACCGGCGCATGCAGGGTGCTGACACGGCCGGCTTCCAGCATTGCCGGCACCTCCACCGCGCTGCGCCATGGCACCACCAGCACCAGCAACAGCCCCAGCACCGCCAGGCTGCTGAGCAGCACCCGTGCCCCGTGCGCCTGCTCCCGGCGACTCCACCATTGGCGCCATTCACTCATGATGGGTACAACGATGAACCACACCAGCTCCACCAGCATCAGGAAAATCCCCAATACCTTGAAGAACAAGTGGTATACCGCCAGGGCGATTCCGAAAAACAATGCCGCGCGCCATAACCACGAACCGTACCCCCAGATCAGCAAACGCCGTTGCATATTCGGTGACCAGGGCTCCGGTGCCGCCGCACCGTAACCGAACAGGAATTCGCGCAGGCGCCAGCGACACAAGGCAAATGCCCGGCCCTGCAGGTTGTCGACCTGCCAGAGGTCACTGAGCAGGAAATAGCCGTCAAAACGCATGAACGGGTTGAGATTGACCACCAATGTGGTGATCCAGGTCGCACTGGCCAGCATGAACGCAGCGGTGCGTGCCGGCCCGTCGGGCAGCAGCGACCACGCCAATAACGCCATGCACGCCAGCAGCAATTCGGCCAGCACGCCACCGGCGCCGATCAGCAGGCGCGCACGGCGATCATTGACCCGCCAGGCATCGCTGACGTCGGTGTAGAACATCGGCAACAGCACCATGAACGCCACGCCCATGCTCTGAACCCGGCACCCGGCGCGCTTGGCCATGAAGGCATGGCCGAACTCATGGCACAGTTTGGCGAAGAACAGCGCCACGCCAAAAGCCAATGCACCGCCGAGACTGAACAAATGCGGGAACGTGGCGACAAAGCGTTGCCAGTCCCGCGACACCAGAAACACCCCAAGCCACAGCACCGCAGGCAACCCGTAACGCAGCATCCCGGGACCGAAACGTTCCAGGTGCGGCCAGGCGCGATTGAGAAAACGCTCCGGGCGCCACAGCGGAATGCGGAAAAACAGGTACTGATGCAACAGCATTTGCCACAGGCTCCGGCGCCCGGCGGCAGCCTTGAGGCTGTAACTGGCCCGCTGCTGTGGATCAAGCGCGGTAATCAGGTCGTGGCTGCGCAAAAACGCCAGCAACTGCTCAAGTTCGGCGCCATCGAGCGCCAGCCCCGGCTCGCGATTGGCCGCTTGCAGGACTTTCTCGGCATCGCCCAACGACCAATGGCGCAACAATCGCATCGCGGCGCTGCCGAGCTTGAAATAACGTCCGCGCACCGGGTCCGCCAGCGTCCAGCAGGGCGAGCCGTCCAGTGCCGGTGCCGCGGCGGACAATTGCAGGTCAGGGCGCAGGTCGGGCAGGATCACCTAGAACCCCACACTCTGGCGCAAGCCCGCCAGAGGCCGACGCAGCAGGTACAACGCCAGCGGTGCCCGGTCACCGAAGATCTTCGCCGTACCGCGCAAACCGATCCTGGGAGGCGCAGCATCGAAGTTGGCATCCAGGCGATAGGCCAGTTGCCCGCCGGCCGTGGGTTGCGCTTCGTAGGCCGAACGTTCGAGCCGGGCCAGGTGTCGCTGCAACGGATCACTGTCCAGGAACAACGCGACTTCGGCACCGGGCTCCAGGGTGATCGCGTCCCCCACCGCCAGCTCGATACGCAATTGCGCCTGCTTGGGGTCCGCGAGTTCCATCAGCCGCTCTCCGGTCTGAACCGGCTTGCCGGTCCAGCGCTCGGCATCGGCGAATACCGCGATACCGTCGAGTTCGGCACGTACTTCGCTGCGCTTGAGCAGTTCACGGGCATAGTCGAATTCGGCGCGTTTCTGTTCGACCCGGGCGGCCAGCAGATCCACCTTGGAACTGGACTCGGCATCGGCGAACGATCGCTGGGAATTGGCCTTGAGCTCTGCTTCGGCCACCCCGAGCGCACGTTCGGCGACATCGGCCTGGGCCTTGAGCGTGGTGCTTTCAAAACGCAGCAACAGGTCACCGGTTTTCACGACCTGATTGGGCTTGACCAAAAACTCGGCAATGACGCCATCCAGTGGCGCAGCCACCACCCGACCACCTAATGGCACCACTTCAGCCGGTGCCAGCACCGATTGGCGCACCGGGATCACCAGACCGAGCAACAGCACGGCTACCAGCGCCAGCTGATGCTTGCGGGTCCAGCGCAAGCGCCATGGCTTGCGCGGTTGCAAGGCCAGCCAGGCATGACTGAAGGTGTCGCCCAGTTGCGACAGCAGGACCTGTTCAGCGGGGTTCCATGGCAGGTCGCGAGCCAGCCACAGGCCGCCGAATACGCTGCCCTGCCGATCGATCAGCGGCAGCCAGAACACGTGCGCGGCAGACAGGCTTTGCCAGTCGGCCCGCAACGGCTCGCTGAGCACGTCCGGCGCAATCACCCGCGCCTGCTGCAACAACTCGTGCTTGAACAACTGCGAAACCGCCTGTTCGACGAATGCCACAAACGGGGCGTTCGGCTCCAGCGCGGTGACGCCGGTCACGGCTTGCACCTTGCCGGCGATCACCAGTGCCGCATGGCGAAATCCAAACAGCGCCTGGCCGTCATTGACCAGGCTGTAGGCCAACTGTTCAGGTGTGCGCGCTGCGCGAGTCAGGCGTTCGAGGTCGAGAAACCGCGCAAATACCTGCTCCGCGCCGCCATTGACCGGGGCGTTCACTTGGACTCCGGGAAATGCGCAGTGCCGCTCATGCCCGACAACAGTCCACTGGCGCTGGGCACGCTGGCCACCAGCAACAGCGTCTGGCTGCCTTCGTCGATCCGCGCGCCCAGGAGTTTGACGGTAGCGTTCAATGGCTGACCGGTTTCATCTGGGACAAAACTGAAAACCTGGCCGGGTTTGAGCCTGGCCATCCAGCGTGACGGCACCAGCACATGAATCTCCAGCGTGCGATTGTCGACCACGTCCAGCAACGGTGCGCCGGCAGCTACGCTTTCGTAGCGCTGCACTTTGCGCTCCACCACCTGACCGTCGAAGGGTGCCAATACGCTGCAACGCTTGACCTGTACCTGATAAACCTGGGATTGCGCCTGGGTCTCGCTGACCTTGGCCTCGGCCCGCGCCACCTCGAAGCGGCCGACGGAATTGAGCGCCGCCAGTTGTCGATTGTGGGCCAGCTCCTCACCGGCACCACGGCTGGCCGCCTGCGCGGCATTGAGCTGCGCCTGGTAGGCCGAGCAATCGAAGCGCGCCAGGGTATCGCCCTTTTTGAACGACTCCCCTTCGCTGAAGGGCAAATCGACAATCCGTCCGGACAGCTCACTGGCCAGCACCGCCTGATCCCGGGCACGCAGGACGCCGCGCGCCTCGGCCTTGGCCTGCGCATCGCCCGAAGCGTTGTTGTCGAGCAGCGGATCGTCTGCCACAGGCGTCTGCGCCTGCACCAGACCCGCCACCAGAAGTAACCCCAAACCCCACACACCGAAACGCCGCATAACCGCTACTCCCTGTCGGATGAGCGGAGTCTACGGCAGCGGAATTTGCCGTCAAGCCAATGGCCATCATTGCGGGTGGATTAACGCTGGGCCGTCTGCGCCAACGGGTATACCGACTCCCACCCGCCACCCAACGCCTTGAACAGGCCGACCGCCGCCAGCGAGACGCCGGTGGAGCTTTCCACCCATTGTTCCTGGGTAGCCAGCAGAGCGCCTTGTACGGTGAGTACGTTGACGAAATCCACCACGCCCTCAACGTACTGCCGTTGTGCGGTCTGCAAAGCGATCCGGTTTTGCCGCACGGCTTCGGCCAGGCTGTCGCGGCGCAGTTGGCTGGCGTTATAGGCGCTCAACTGGTCGTCGATCTCATGCCAGGCGCGCAGCACGGTTTGCTGGTAGGCAATGGCCGCTTCCTGTTGCTGGGCTTCGCGCAGGTTCAACACGCCGCGCAGGCGCCCGCCGTCGAACAGCGGCAAGCTGAACTGCGGACCGATGCCGAAGGTGCGCGAACCCCAGGAACCGAAATCGCCCAGCTGCAGGGCTTGCGAACCGACATTGCCCGACAGAGTGATGCGCGGATAGAAATCGCCCTTGGCCACGCCAATGCTGGCGGTCGCCGCATGCAGGCGGGCCTCGGCCTGACGAATGTCCGGGCGGCGCTCGGCCAGTTGCGACGGCAGGCCAATGGCGACCTGATGCGGCGTCTGTGGCACCGGCGCGTCTGTGGATAACTCGACGGCCAATGCCTGCGGCGGTTCGCCCATCAGCAGGCTCAAGGCATTGATCAATTGCGACTGGCGCTGTTGCAGCGCAGGCAAGCGCGATTCGATGGCCGCGACTTGCGCGGCGGCCTCGGCGACGTCCAGATCGGTGGCGACACCGTCCGCCAGGCGCAGCTGCGACAACTCCAGGCTGTGACGGGCGACCTCAAGGTTCTGTTCAGTGACCGCGCGGGTGTTCTGCACGCCGCGCAGTTGAATGTAGTCCTGGGCGGTTTCGGCCAACACCGAGATCAACACACCACGACGGTCGTTTTCGGCGACTTCCAGGGTGGCGTCGGCGGCTTCGGTTTCGCGGCGCACGCGCCCCCACAAATCCAGCTCCCAGGCAGCAGAGAAACCCGCATCCCACAGGTTGAACGTCGATTGGCCATTGTTCCCCGATGGGTCGAGCAACCCCTCGCCGCTGTTGCGTTTACGGGCATAACCACCGGTGGCGGCCGTTGTCGGATACCGGTCGGCGGTCACCACCTGGCGCACCGCGCGGCTTTGCTGCAAGCGACTGCCGGCGAGCTTCAGGTCGAGGTTGTCGGTCAGTGCACGCTGGCTCAAGGCCGAGAGTTTCGGGTCGTTGAACATCTCCCACCAGCGTTCGCCGATTGTCTCGTCGACGGCCCGGCTGGCTGCGGCGTTAGAGGGTTTCGACCATTGCGTCACCTGCACAGCCTCGGGTTTGTGAAAGTCCGGGCCGACGGTGCAGGCTGAGAGGCTCAATGCAAGCAAGGCGCTAGTGATGAGTCGAGGCTGATGGCCTCTTCGCGGGCAAGCCCGCTCCCACAGGGTTATCGGTTGGTCGCAAGTTTTGTGTTCACACCCGCCTATTGTGGGAGCGGGCTTGCCCGCGATGGCGGCAGTACAGTCGACAAAAAAAATCATTGCTGAACAACCTCTTGCCCGACACCCACACTGGCCGTGTCAATCTTCGCCTCCACCGACATCCCCACCCGCAACCGCTCGGCCAAAGGCTGCCCCGGCTCCAGAACAATCTTGACCGGAATCCGCTGCACAACCTTGGTGAAGTTGCCCGTCGCGTTGTCCGGCTTGACCGAGGCGAAGGTCACGCCGGTGGCCGGGGCGACGCTCTCGACACGACCATTGAGCACGGCGCCATCAAAGGTATCGACCCGCACCTGCACCTTCTGGCCCGGCTGCACATGGGTCAATTGGGTTTCCTGAAAATTGGCCACTACATAAGCCTGCGCCAAGGGCACCACCGCCAACAGCTTGCTGCCCGGCGTGACATAAGCGCCCACGCGCACGGCGCGCTCACCGACCATGCCGTCCTGCGGCGCGACGATGCGTGTGTAGGACAGCTCATAGCTGGCCATTTCCAGCTTTGCCTGCGCGCGCTGCAAACCGCCTTCGGCGCCGTCGCGCTGTGCCGTCAGGATGTCTACCTGCTTGCGCTCGGCGGCCAGCACCGCCGTCACGTTGGTCAACCGTGCGCTGGCCTGATCGATGCGCGTACGCGCCTGCTGCGCATTCTGTACCGTACCGGCGCCGACCCCGGCGAGGTGGTTGTAGCGGTTCAGTTCATGTTCGGCGAACGCCATTTCGGCCTTGGCCGACACCACGCTGGCCTGCGCCTGAGCGATTACCGAAGCCTGCCGCTCCAAGGTCGCCCGGGCATTTTGCAGTTGCGCCCGGGCCACCAGCGCTTCGGCGGCAGCCGCATCGGCGGCGGCGCGCAGGTCGCGGTCATCGATCAACGCCAGCAACTGTCCGGCCTTGACCTGCTGGTTGTCTTCGACCAGCACCTGCTTGATGAAGCCGGCCACGCGCGGCACCACCAGGGTGTAGTCCGCCGAGACAAAAGCGTCGTTGGTGCTCTGCTGCGTGCGCTGGCCGAACAGGCCGGGGGCCAGCAGATAAACCACTGTGCCCACCGCGATCAGCACGGCAACGCCCACGGCCACTTTTTGCTTCGATTGAGTCGTCATAAAAACCTTCAGTTTCAGTGGAGCATTCAGGACGGTGCGCGCGGCGGATAAATCCGCGTCGGCAACCAGAAAATCAGCAGGATCAGCGTCACCGCGACACCGGCCATGCACAGGTAAAGATCCGAGGCGGTCAGCACCACGGCCTGCTCATGCAGGCGATGGGCAAGGCCTGTGCTGTCGGCATCGACCAGAGGTGAATTGCCGAGGTGGTCGACCAGCATCGTCGAATGAAAGTGCAGGCGCGCGGTGGTCAGTGCTTCGAGCACACCCGTGGCGATCACCGATGCCAGGCCTTTGACGGTGTTGAACCAGGACGACGCGAACGGCCCGTCCATCGGGTTGATGCTACCGGTCGAGAGCATCAGCAGCGGCAGCACGGCCATGGGCTGGCCAAAGATCTGCAGCAGTTGCAGCACATAAAAATCGTCGCGTATCCACGCCAATGTCAGCTGCGATCCACCGAGGCAGGAAAGCACCAGCATGCTCAGGCCGATCCCCAGCACCCAACGGCAATCCACCCAGCGGAAATTGCACAGCGTCGCCACCAACGGCAGCGCGATCAATTGCGGCAGCGCCGCCAGCAGTGTGATGGGCGCGGTCTGCACCGGGCGATAACCCTGGACCTGCGCCAGGTAGCTGGACGGAATGATGACCACGGCCAGCAGCACCACCAACACGCCAGCCAGGGTCAGCAACGCGAACGAGAGGTTGCGGATGCCGAGCATCTGCATCTTGAAAAACGGGATGGGCTGCGACCATTCATTGATCAGAAACAGCACCAGCAATAGCGTCCCGCCCACCAGCAGGCCGCTGATCAGGCTCGACTCGAACCAGTCCAGCCGATTGCCCTGCAAAATGCCGATCACCAGCATGCAGATCGCCGGGAACCCCAACAGCAGGCCGCGCCAGTTGAACTGTTTGAAACGCTCCAGTCGCAGCGGGTCCTGGGGAATGCCCCAGGCCATGGCGACCATGGCGATCAAGCAAGGCACGACGATTTGCCAGAAGGTCCATTGCCAACCGACATACTCGGTCCACAACCCCGCCAGCGGCGTGCCCAATCCAGGTCCGAAGGTGGCTGTCAGGGTATAGCCGGCCAGACCGTACAACTTCACATTGGCCGGCAGAAAACGCAGGGCAACCGTCATAAGCATGGGGGGCAGCGCGCCACCGGCCAGGCCCTGCAATGTGCGCAAAACCAGCAGGCTTTCGTAGTTCGGGGCCAGCGGGCACAACACGCCCAGCAGGGTGAACACGCCGATCGCGCAAAGGGTGAAGCGCCGCAGCGAGAAGGTCACCGAACACCAGGGCGCGAAGGCCATAGCCGCCACCGAGGTCGCCGTGTAACTGGCGACCAGCCAGGTGCCCTCGTCGTAGCCGATGGACAAACCGCCGCGTATATCGGCCAGGGCGACCTTGGTTACCATCTCATTCAGGCCCGAAACCAGCACGGCCAGCAGCACGCCCACCAGGCCGATAATGATCCTTGGACCAAAAACCACAGGCGCGGCGGGCGGTAATGGCGCAGCCAAAGGCGCCGTGGCCGTCAGAGAGGTCATCGGTTCGAAACTCCGAAAATCAGGAAGGTTGCAGTCTACGAATGGCAATCACTGACGAAAACTGACTTATCGGCAATGTATAAGTGCGCCAGACGCAGCAATTGAAGGTCTGTGCCGGACACCCGGCTCACGAAAAAGGAGGAGAGAAACTATCACCGCCGCGTCAGGTGCAACACCATCCATAGGTGTTAAGGCCGGGCCGATTGCCAGGTCTCGTCGCAGCAGCTTTTCAGTGTCTCGCGCAGCCAGCGGTGCGCCGGATCATTGTCGAATCGGGGATGCCAGGCCTGGGTCAGCATGATGGTCGGCAACGGCACCGGCAGGGTGAACGAACGCAACTTCAGGCCCAGCCGGCGAACGCTCAACAGCGTTTCCCTGGGCACCGGCAGAATCAGGTCAGTGTCCGGCAAGGCGAACATGGCCGCATGAAAGCTCGGCGCGATCACCGCCACCCGCCGCTCCAGCCCCAAGGTGTTCAGAGCCGTGTCGATAGGCCCGCGCGCAATGCCGCGGCGCGACATGCTGATATGGGGAAATCCGGCAAAACGCTCGGCAGTGATCTCCTCATCGAGCAGCGGATGGTCCTCGCGCACCAGGCCGACAAACTGGGTGGAAAACAGGTTCTGCACTTTGACTTCCGGCATCAGCGGCCGGTTGTTGCTGACGCTCAGATCGATGCGACCCTCGCGCAAGGCCTCGTCGTCGCCATCGCCCTCCGGCACGAAGCGCAGCTCGCAATGCGGCGCCTGGCGCTCCAGGGTGTCGAACAGCCTGCCGCCGAAAATACCGATGAAGAAATCGTTGGCCCGAATACTGAAGCGCCGACGCAGACTGCCCAGATCCACGACACGGGCCGAGTGAAACAACTGTGCGGCCTGCTCCACCAGATCCCGCACCTGCTCACGCAGTTCCAATGCCTTGGGCGTGGGCACCAGACCCCGCCCGGCGCGCACCAGAATCGGATCGCCAATGGCCTCGCGAATACGCGTCAACGTCCGGCTCATCGCCGCCGGACTCAAATTCATCCGCCGCGCCGCCCCCACCACACTGCCCTCGTCGAGCAAGGCGTCGAGGGCGACCAACAGGTTCATGTCCGGTAGTTGCATGGTGAGCACTCGTGGCTGGTCATGATTAATCCAGACGCAATGCTAGCAAACCCTCCCACTGTAGGAGCGAGCACGCTCGCGATGAACTCATGAGCACCGCGTTTAACCAGTGAGCACGCGTCATCGTTAACGACCATCGCGAGCATGCTCGCTCCTACAGGTGTGGCGTGTTTCGGAATTAGCGCACCATCCCCCACCGCTTCACCGTCACCCGCTCCAGCGAATCAAACACCAGATTCTCCACCAGCAACCCAATCAGGATCACCACTGCCAACCCCGCAAACACCTTGTCCGTGTAAAGCTCGTTGCGGTTCTGGAAGATGTACCAGCCCAGCCCGCCCTTGCCGCTGGTGGCGCCGAAGACCAGTTCGGCGGCGATGAGGGTGCGCCAGGCGAAGGCCCAGCCGATTTTCAGGCCGGCGAGGATCGAGGGCAGCGCCGCCGGGATCAGGATGAACAGCACCAGGCGCAAGCCCTTGAGGCCGTAGTTGCGTCCGGCCATGCGCAGGGTTTCCGAGACGCCGAGGAAGCCTGCGTAGGTGTTCAGCGCCAGCGCCCAGAGTACCGAGTGCACCAGTACGAAAATCAGGCTGTTCTGCCCCAGGCCGAACCACAGCAGCGCCAGCGGCAGCAGGGCGATGGCCGGCAGCGGGTTGAACATCGAGGTCAGGGTGCTGAGCAGGTCGCGCCCCAGTTGCGTCGACACCGCCAGCGTGGTCAGGGCAAACGCCAGGACGATGCCGATCAGGTATCCCTTGAGCAGCACCACCAGCGAAATCCACACCTTGCCCAACAACTCGCCGCTGAGCAGACCGTCGTACAGCGCGTGCGCGGTTTGCATGAAACTCGGCAACAACAGGTCGTTATTCTGGTAACGAGCAACGACCTCCCACAACACGGCGAGCACAATCAGGATCAGACCTTTGCGCAACCAGCCTTGCTGCCACAGGCGCTGGCCAAAGGGCAATTCACGCTCCAGCGGTACGCTGGTCAGTGGCTGTAAATCGATTTCGAACGCTTCACGCGGGGATGATAAGTGGCTCATCGGGCTTTCCTCTGAACGAGTTCAATACGCGATACGGATGTCGGCGAAGCCCAGCTCATGCTCGGTTTGCGCTGAATGGCCTTCATCGAACAACAAGCGATGAATGCGCCGCGCCGATTCCTGAAATGCCACGCCTCCCAGACTGTGCAAATCGTATTGATGGCTGTGTACCTCGGCCCGCACCCGCCCCGGATGCGGCGACAACAGCAGGATACGATTGCCCACCACCAGTGCTTCTTCGATGGAGTGGGTGACAAACAGCAACGTGAAGCGCACTTCCTCCCAGAGCAGCAGCAATTCTTCCTGCATCTTGCGCCGCGTCAGGGCGTCGAGGGCGGCGAAGGGTTCGTCCATCAAGAGGATTTTCGGCTGCATGGCCAGCGCCCGCGCAATGGCCACCCGTGCCTTCATGCCGCCCGACAGGGTGTGCGGATAGGCATCGGCGAACGCCGCCAGCCCCACTTTTTCCAGATAGTGCAGCGCCCGTTCCTCAGCCTCCTTGCGCTTGAGGGTTTTGGACGCCAGTAGCGGGAACATCACGTTCTGTTTGACGGTTTTCCACGGTGGCAGTTGATCGAACTCCTGGAACACCACGATTCGGTCCGGCCCCGGCGCATCGACGCGCTGGCCTTGCAGACGGATCTCGCCTTCCACTGGCTGGATGAATCCGGCAGCGGCCTTGAGCAAGGTCGACTTGCCGCAGCCGGACGGACCGAGCAGCACAAAACGATCCGCCGGGTCGATATCGAAACTGACCTGATGAGTCGCCCGCACCACGCGCTGCGGCGTGCGGTATTCAAGACTGACCTTATCGACCGACAGCAGTGCCTGGACGGCTGTCGCGTTGGGTTTGCTGACCGTGTGGTCTTGCAAAGGAGCGTTCATGGCGATCAGCTCCCTTGCAGCGGTTTGGCGTCCTGGAAGAAGTAGTCCTTCCACGAATCCGGTTTGTTTTTGATCGCGCCCACACGGTAGAGAAACTCGGCCAGCGGGTAGGTGTTTTTCGGCGTGACACTGAATTCGAACTGCGGGTTGTCGATGATTTTCAGCAACGCGGCGCGGTCGATTTTCGCCTTGGTGACACGGATGTAAGTGTCCGCCGCCGCCCCCTTGTCGTTCTGGGCGAATTGCGCGGCTTCGGTCAGCGCGTCGATGAAGGCTTTGTAGGTTTTCGGGTTGTCGTTGCGGAATTTCTCGGTAGCGAACAACACCGTCGGCGAGTTCGGGCCGAGCACGTCATAGGAATTGAGCACCACGTGCACGTTCGGATTTTCCAGCGCCTGGTCCTGGAACGGCGGGTTGGAGAAATGCCCGGTCAACTCGGTGCCACCCGCCACCAGTGCCGCCGTGGCATCGGGGTGCGGAACGGCGATGGTGTACTTGTCCAGACGATTGAACTCCTTGTCGCCCCACTGTTTGGCCGCTGCGTATTGCAGGAAGCGCGACTGCACCGAAACGCCCACCGCCGGCACCGCGATGCGGTCCTTGTCGGTGAAGTCGGCGATGGTCTTGACCTTGGGATTGTTGCTCACCAGGTAGTACGGGAAGTTACCCAGCGAAGCCACGGCCTTGACGTTCTGCTTGCCGTGGGTGCGATCCCAGATAGTCAGCAAGGGGCCGACGCCGGCACCGGCAATGTCGATGGAGCCTGCGAGCAACGCATCGTTGACCGCCGCGCCGCCGGAGAGCTGGGTCCAGTCGACCTTGATGTCGATGCCTTCCTGCTTGCCATGCTTCTCGATCAGGTTTTGATCGCGGACCACGTTGAGCAACAGATACACGATGCCGAACTGTTCGGCGATGCGGATTTCACCCTCGGCGTGGGCCACCGTCGGCGCCACCAGGCTGCCGGCGATCAGGCTGAAACCCAGGCCGATGGCGGCGGCCAGTGGTGCGAATGGAAGACGTTTGGACATGGTCGAATCTCCGAAAAATCAGTAAGGCGCGTCGCCCTGGATGGTGGTGCGATACAACTTGCGGCGCAGATGGCTGGGGCATCCGGCGGCGAGGTGGATCAGCGAACGGTTGTCCCAGAACACCAGGTCATGGGGCTGCCACTGATGGCGGTAGATGTTCTGCGGCAACACGCTGTGGGCGTAGAGCTCGGCCAGCAGCTGCTGGCTTTCGTCCTCCGGCAGGCCAACGATGCGGGTGGTGAAGCCCTCGCTGACGAACAACGCCTTGCGGCCATTCTCCGGGTGAGTACGCACGATCGGGTGCACCACTTCGGCCACTTGGGCGAGCTGCTCCGGGGTCAGGGTCGGGCGCCAGTTGCCTTCGAATTTTGTTTCGCTGTAACGCGCTGTGTAGGAGTGCGCCGCCGAGCGACCCTCGACGGCTTTGCGCAGCGCCTCGGGCAGGTTGTCCCAGGCTTTGTGCATGTCGGCGAACAGCGTGTCGCCGCCCTCGCTCGGCAATTCCTGGGCGTGCAGCATCGAGCCCAGGCTCGGCAGTGCCTTGTAGGAGAGGTCGGAGTGCCAGAACTTGCCGGCGTCACCCAGGCCGATGTTCTGGCCGTTCTCGACGATGTTGGAAACGATGAGGATTTCCGGGTGATTGGCCAGCAGGAACTGCTTGAGCACATGGATCTGCAACACACCGAAACGGCGGCTGAAATCGATGTGCTGCTGCGGGGTAATGTGCTGGTCGCGGAACACCACCACGTGGTGATCCAGATGCGCGCGGTGAATGCGCGCGAAGTCCTGGTCATTGAGCGGGCGGGACAGGTCGAGGCCGATGATTTCGGCGCCCACCGCACCGCTGAACGGGCGGATTTCAAAGAATTGTGGCGCGATGACGGGCGATGCTGAAGCGGCTGGCATAAATCACTCCCACGTACGGCACGCTCAATGGCGCGCGTCGATCAGAAACTCACGGAAGTCCCGTGTTGGTTCGTGTCGTGCGGCGCGCCGATTGGTCGGTGGGTACGCAGGGAAGTGACTTTATAGGTATAAGAAACGAAATTTAAATATCGTTAATGAATATTGATATGGCTTTTGATGTTTGTCGTTTTTGAGGCTGCCATCGCGAGCAGGCTCGCTCCCACAATCGATCACCAAAACCCCGTGGGAGCGAGCCTGCTCGCGATGAGGCCATCAATCACACCCCAGAATCCGGGTGTCATTTAGCCCAATCGATCACTTCGCTGTAAGGCGTCTGCAAATCCCGCTCGGGGATTTCCCAGATGACCAGCTTGGGTGGCGTCTGCTTGAACGCCGGGTTGTTGAAGTAGCCATTGGCGCCACCGGAGAACTCGCCACCGTCCTTGGCGAAGTTGCCGATGGGGGCACCCAGGGCCTGTTGCAGGAAGCCGACGAAGTTGGAGTTGCGCGAGAACGATGTACCGATCAGGGCGACGTTGGGCAGATTGTCGTCGCCGAACAGATCGTCGAGGTTGTCGCCGCCGCTTTGTGCCTCGCCCGCCTTTTCGCTGGCCACGGTGGCGGCCACGGTCTCCGCTGTCGGCTGCCAGGCCACCGGCAGCCATTCAAGGCCGGCCAGGCGCACCAGGTCACCCGGGCGGCGGGCCGGCTCCTGCACCTTCAATTCGAAGTCCTTGTGCGGCGTGGCGCTGATGCCCATGACCTGCACCTGTTTCGCCACGGCCCTGGCCGCTGCCGCAGAGCCGGTTTCGCTCCAGTGAGTGTCGGTGCGCAAATACGCTTCGGCGCCCAGCGGCTGCAAGGTCGGCGCCAGGTCGATCGCCATGACGCCGGCATTGTTCAAACCCTCGACCCAGGCCACCGCACGATCCAGCAACTGCGCCGGACGGCGCAGGTCGCACAGCTGCGCACTGGCGATACGGCTCTTGTCCGGCACCACCGCCACCAGCAACCGAATGCCGCGGTCGGCAAGACGCTTTTGAACATCGCGGACCACGCCGGCCTTGGTCTCGGCATTGGCCTGGGCATGGCGATTGATGCTCATCTCGCTGGTCAGGAACAGCCAGCCCGGACAACCGGAACGCACCCGCGGACCGGTGTCGTGCAATGCCAGCCAACTCGCGCCGCGCTCCAGGTTCGCCGCCTGCTCAGGCACCGCCCCCTTCGACAACTGCTTGGCGATCTTGTGGGTCACCTCGCCGTGCAGCACGTCATCGACTGTGAGGTTGGGCGGCAGCATCTCGACCTTGCCACTGAGCAGCAGCCACGCGCAGGAAGCAAAGCCGACCGTCAGAAACGCGACGAACACCACGCCCGCGACCTTGCTGATGCGGGCATTGAATTCACTCGGTGGAGCCGGTACGTGAGAAGAAGTCATGGGCGCCGCCATTAGAACTGGAAGTACAGGAAGGGCACCGCTTCACGGCTCGCGATCAGCGCGAACGAAAGCAGGAAACCCGCCACCGGCCACAAGGCCGCCATCGGCGCATAGAACGCGTAGCCGCCAAAGCGCTGCTCACAGCGGTCGTGCACCAGCGGCGCGACAACGCACAGCACACCGAGCAAGGCAGCCAGCCCATGGACCGGGCGCAGCGTTACCGCCAGTGCATCGCCCAAGGCAAAGCCATGCAGGCCGAATTGACCGGCATACATCGTCAGCGCGGTATGGAAGTCCGGTGCGCGGAACAGCGTCCAGGCCAGGCACACGAACAGCAGCGTCAGGGTGTGCGCCAACACCGGCGGGATACCCGGCAGGCTGGAGCGCGACCACAAACGATCGACGCACAAGGCGATGCCGTGGGCCGAACCCCACAACAGGTAGTTCCAGCTGTCACCGCCATGCCACAGGCCGGCGATGGCCATGGTCAGGAACAGGTTGCGATAGGTTTTCCACGCGCCGTTACGGTTTCCGCCCAGTGCGATGTACAGGTAGTCGCGCAACCAGCTGGACAACGACAAGTGCCAGCGCCGCCAGAAGTCCTGGATGCTGCTGGCCAGGTACGGCCGGTTGAAGTTCTCCGGGAAGTGAAAACCCAGCATCAGGCCCAGGCCGATGGCCATGGCGCTGTAGCCGGCAAAGTCGAAAAACAGTTGCAGCGAGTAGGCCAGGCAGCCAATCCACGCATCGACGAAGGATGGGTTTTCCAGGTGGAAGGCGACATCCACCAGCGGCGACAGCGTGTCCGCCACCAGCACTTTCATGCACATGCCGATCATGAAACGGCGCGCACCCAGGGAGAAATTCTGCCAACTGAAATAACGCTGCGTCAGTTCGCGGCGCACCCAGTCATAACGAATGATGGGGCCGGCAATCGAGTGGCCGAACATCGAAATGTAGGTGGCGTAATTGATGAAGCTGCGCTCCACCGGCACTGTATGGCGATGCACGTCCACCAGATAGGAAATCGCCTGCAGGACAATGAACGACAGCCCTGCCGGCAGCGCTACCCGTTGCCATTCCAGCGGCATGGCGCCGTAGTAGGTGATCAGTTCGTTCCAGGTCCCGGCCAGGATGTTGGCGTACTTGTACCAGCACAGCACTGCCGTGTTGATCACAATCAGCGTGATCAACAGCCGCACTCGCCCCCTGGAGCCCTCGCGGGCACGGTCCACCAGCAGCCCGCCGACCCAGGCGACGATGGTCAGCACCACGTGCAGGGTCAGGAACAACGGGCTCAGCCAGCCATAGAACAGCCAGCTGCCGATCAGCAGGATGACGTTGCGCCACGCCGGTTTGCCCAAGGCATACATCAGCAGGAACGCAGGCAGGAACAGCGTCAGGAACTCAAGCGAGGCGAAGACCATGGCGGCAGCGCAATCCGATCAGTGGGACAGGGTGTCCGTGGCGTTCAAAAGACGCGGACCGGTTGCCGAAGGCACCAGCAGCACGCTGTAGCGCTCGCCCGCCTTGAGTTCGCCCAGGTCCATCGGCGCGCCAACGTTGGCATTGCCACACACCAACTGCACCGACAGGGTCACCGGGTTGATCGAGCGACGCTGCAGGCTGTCGACCGGCACCGCCTTGAACAGATCGGCCGTGCGGCCGGCAGGACGCAGGGTCGCGTCGGCGCACGAGGCATCGACGTTGAAGAACGCCAGCGAAGCTTTCAGGCCGTTGAAGTCGTCAGGCTGTTCGCGCACGGCGATCTGCTTGATGCCGGAACCGTCCGCCACGGCGACAACGGTGGCGAATTCGCCGGGTTCGATCTTCAGGTCCATGGACAACTTTTGCGCGCCGCTGACCAGGGTGCCTTTGACCGGGCTGCTCGACTGCACCGGGAAAAACAGCGACACCGGTTGCGAAGCTTCCAGGCGCATCGGCGGCTGGCCGGCCTGGGCGATCACATCCAGCGGTGCACTGCTGGCGTTGACGAAACGAATGAACGCGGCGTCTTCGCTGGGGCCGGTGGGGTACAGCGCAAACTCGGCAGCCAGGGCATTGGCACCGGTAAACAGCGCCGCCACGGCGCACACGGCAGAGAGGGCACGCATCACTGCTTGGCTCCCTTGTTGCTGACCGCGTCGGCCGGCAGTTTGCCCAGCGCGCCACCGATGGCGTTCGCCCAGGATTTATAGCCGGCCACCGTGAAATGCTGACCGTCGGTGGTCACCCACTCGCCCGGCTTGGAGAAGGTCAGCGAATCGATGTAGGTGCAAGGCGCCACGTTGCTCGCCAGGAACGCCGACATCAACTTGGTACGCGTATCGTTCTTCTTGTACATGCCGCCTTCCTTGCCCCATGCCGGGCCGACCCAGGCGCACTTGGCGCCGTTGGCGGTGATTTCCTTGGCCAGGGCGGTCACGTTCTGCCAGGCCCAGGCTTTCGGGAACACCGGTTTGTCGTAGGACGCCATGGTGTCGCCGATCACCAGCACCACCAGATCAGGCTTGTCGGCGGCGATCAGGTCCTTGATGGGTGTGGTGGTGGCTTCGCGGCCCTTGATTACGATCTTGCCGTCGCCTTTTTGCTCGGCGCCGCAATCGACCTTCTTGGTGATCAACCAGTCGCCGGCACTGGCGCCGCACGCGCCGATCGAATGCACGATCGCGCCCTGCTGGGTGAGGTTGGCTTGCAGCGGTTCCATCAGGTGGTCCGCCAGGCTCATGTGGCTTTCCCCAAGTACCAGAAGGGTCATACCGGCAAGAACGGAAGAAGGCATCGAAGTCTCCAGGAATCAGTTGGAATAAGGGGAACGGTAGGGGCTGACCGGCAGTTCCATCGGGCCGTTCATGTCTTCGAACATGTAGCGCAGGTACATGGCCCCGGTGAATTGCTTGTAGTCCTGAGCGTTGTCCAGGCCGAGATTGGCGCCGAGGACAAAGTTCGAACCGAATTTGTATTCGCCGGCACCACTCACGCTGTAACCCACGCCGGTCTTGCTCTGGCCCTGGTAGCGCTGGTTGCTGGCGGCCTGCAGGTCTTTGTCGTTGGGGAAGTAATCGGCCGCGTTCTGGTCGAAGTACTGCACACCCACCGAGCCCTTGACCTGATAGGAGAAGCGATCGGCGCGTTGTGCCCAGGTCACCGGCACGCCCAGCGCAAAGTAACTTTGCGGGCTGAAATAGCCGCCGTGGCCGTAGGTGAAGAAGTCCTGGTTGTTTTCGAAGCTCAGCCCCGTGGCGCTCAGGCCCAGGGTCAGCTTGCTGTCCTCGGCATTGCGCAAGTACCAGTACACGCCACCGCCCAGTTCGGTGCGGCTGTTGGATTCGACGTTATGACCCAGCAGCTTGTGCCACGAACCGTAGCCATAGGCGCCGACCTGCTGATCGTCATAACTGAGTTGTGCCCGACCGCCATTGGCCGTCACTCCGCCCCACGACTGACCGGTGCGCTGGTCGGTGGTGCCGGCGAACGAGGTCACGCTGTCGGTGACCGGACGCCGGGACACATTGACGCCATAACGCATGTTGGAGTTGTCGGCGAACGGCCGGTCCACACTCACGCCACCGGCCGCCGTGCTGTATTTGAAGCCGATTGGCGTGGTGCCGACGTCAGCCTTGATGCCTTCATCCGGGCGTGCGTAAGCCACGCTCAGGCCAACGCCCTTGTCACGCTGGGAACCGGCGCCGTCGGCCGATGAGCCACCGCCGAAGCGGGTGGCGGAATCGCTGCCGACACTGCCGGCATTGAGCGACACCGGAGTCACGCGCACGGCGTATCGGTTCTCGCCGGACGGAATGTTGACCTCCAGCGGTGTCTCTACATCGGTGAGCTTGCTCAGCCCCGACTCGCTGTCATTGCTGCGGATCGTCACGCCCTGGCTCACGTAGCCGCTGCGCTCCTGAAGGATGTTGTCCAAGGCACGCTGGGCGGAGCTGACCTGATCGACCGCGACATTGACCGTGCCCTGGGGGGCGAACGGATTGCCCGCGGTGGCGGCATAACGCCCGGCCGGCAATGCCTGGCGCCCGGTGTCCGATGCCAGAGCGCGTGGCTGGACCTGATCCGGGTAGGCATCGACCGGCAGTGGAGCATTGCTGGCGACCATGGCCGCTTGAAGTTGCGCCTGAGCCGGTGCCGGAATGGTATCCACGGGCGCGCGGCTTACCTGATTGCGCTGGCCCGGCAAGCCCACGAACGGGTTCGGCGCGACATTCAGGCTGCTGGCCTGGGCGTTGAGGCTGCGTTTCTGTTCGTCTTGCTCGATGGCAACCGCCTTGCGCAACAACTCCGTCGCCTGGCTGGTCTTGCCCATGCTGCGGTAAATCCGCGCGGCCTCGGTCAGCGATTGCGGGTCGTAGTTCTGCAATTTCTGGAACTGCTCCAGCGCACGTTCGGCATAGCCGATGTCATGGGCCTGAACCGCGGCATCGGCGGCATTGAGCAACATCTGCGGGTCGTTCGGCTGGCGCTGCAACAGCGGCTTGTAGAGCTCGAAAGCCTTGGCATTGTCGCCATTGCTGGAATACATCCGCGCCAGCGCCGACACGGCGCCTGGGTCCCCCGGACGCGCCGCCAGCGCCGGCGCCAGGGTGTCGTAGGCTCCTGCCAGGTCGCCGTTCTCACGCAGGATGTCGGCCTGGCGAATGCGGTACTGGTACAACACGTCGTCGTAGCGTTTGCGGGTGGCCACGCTCATCGGCTGGTTTTGCAGACCGCGCAGGATCGAATTGACCTGGGCATCGTCACCGGTCTTGAGCAGCAGGTTGGCGTATTGCAGCATCAGGTCCGCCGAAGGCGTCGGCGACTGGGCGATCACGTCGCGCATCATCGCTTGCGCGTGAGCCGAGTCACCGGCATCGACATACGCCGCGGCGAGGGTCGCCATGCCATCGGGACTGCGGCTGGCCACCGGTTGCAGGCGATCGAGCAGGGCCAGGGCTTGCTGACGCTGGCCGCGCTTGGCGATGCTGGCCGCCAGTTTGATCTGCACCGTCAGGGTGATCTGGTCGGCCAACTGATTCATGTCCGCGGTGCGGCGCTCGGCCGGGATGCGGTTGATGGTCGTTTGCGCAGCGTCCCACTGCTCCATTTCCACCGAGAGCAAGGCGCTGGTGTACAAGGCATCAATGTTGGTCGGGTGGTTTTTCAGGTAGCTGTCGATCAGGTCGCGGGCTTTGGCCGACTCACCGGTCTTGAGGTACAGACGCGCCAGGTCGAAACGGGTCCAGACGTTGTCCGGGTCGTCCTGCACCGCTTGCGCCAGGGCTTGCTGTGCAGCACGGGTATCGCCGCGTTGCTCGGCCATTTTGGCCGCTTGCGTGGAGCGCAATGCGCGCAGGCTGGCGCCACCGCCCAGCTCGGCTTGCTGGGTCGCCGGCAACGTATCGAGCAAGCGCAGGGCTTCATCGGCCTGACCGGTCTGCGACAGCACGTTGACCAGCCCCTGAATGGCTTGCGGGTTACCGCGCTGCACGCTCAGCACCTGGCGATAGTTGGCCTCTGCGGCATCCAGTTGCCCGGCCTGGGCCTGGATATCGGCCAGGGTCAGGCGCGCATCGACACCCTTGGGGTTCAGGCGCATGGCCTGGGCGACCGTTTCCTGTGCCTTGGCCGGCTGCGTCCGTGCCTGGTCGCGGGCCTGTTGCAGCAACGCCCAGTAGCGCACGCTGTCCAGCGCCGGCTTCCAGCGCGTTCCGCCATTGGCGATAGCGCGGTTGAGCAACTGCTCGGCCTCGCCGAAACGATTCTGTTGCTGACGCACCACGCCCAGACCACCGAGGGCATCGGGGTCATCGGGCTTGCTCTTCAAGCGGGCGGCGAACGCCTGTTCGGCGCCGGCCTGATTACCCTTCTCCAGCGCCTGCAACCCTCGCGCCACCAACGGGTCCTGTTGCCACGCCGGGGCACCGCCGGTGGCCGACTGCGCCTTGCCTTTGTTCATCAGGTCACGGATTTCCTGATCGTCCGGGTGCTTGCTCAGGAATTCGTCGAACAAGGGTACTTGCGACGCATTCGGCGCACCCATCCAGACCAGCGCCAGGCGCCAGCTCTCATCGGCGTCACCGGCGATATCCTCACGGGTCGACAATTTGGCCAAAGCACGGATGCCTTCGGCGCGGCTGTCTTCGTGGCGGACCAGGTGCTTGGCCAGGAACAGCGCCACGATCGAGTCGTTGGGCATCTCGCGCGTCAGTCGCTCCAGCCCCTTGCGCGCCTCGGGCCATTCGGCGTCATTGAAGGCCAGGTTGGTGTAGAACTCGCGACCCACCTTGCCTTCTGGCGTGCGACCGGCAAACAACTGGCGGAACACTTCGGTGGCCTTGTCGCGCTGATCGCCGTCGGCCAGGCGTCGGGCTTCTTCCAACAGGGCGATGTTCTTCGGGTCCGTCAGGGCAATGTCCTGCTCCAGTTGCGCCGCCAGCCAGGGACGCGGTGAGAGCGCCTGCAAACGCGCCAGATACTGCTGCGCCTGCTCGGGTTTGTTCTGTTTGACGCCGATCAGGCCCATGCCATAGAGCGCATCGGCCTGATTGGGGTCCAGACGCAGGACCTTTTCCCAGGCTTCTGCCGCCCGCGCCGCGTTGTCCCGGCTCTGCCAATACTGGCCTTGCTCGACCAGGCGTGCTTGCACGTCATCGGTTTGCGCATGGGCAGCGGTGCCGATGAGGGCGGTGAGAATACCGATCGCTAGCGTGTGACGGCGCGGGTACATGACGTCTCCCAGGACAGTTTGAGCGTTCCGTCATCACGAAACTGATAGCGTTTTTCGGCCCAGCCCAAGGCGAACAGACTGAGCATGGCGTTGTAATACAGCGGTTCGGTACGTTCGCCATCGGGTTTTGCCAGCGCTGCGCTCAAGGCCTCCTGGGCCCGGCGTTGCTGCTGTTCGGCCAGCCAGGGCTGGCCCTTGGCCTGGAAGTACGGAACCAGCGCGGCAGAGTACCCGAACGGCGCCTGGCCTTCGAGCGCACCGCTGATGACCTGGACCTTTTCCGGCGGAATCCCGGTGGATGCCGTGCTGTTGGACATGCCGTCCAGGCGCGCCAGCAGTTTTGCCGCCAGCGGATCGGTCGCGGGCGTCATGCCGGCCCACAGGTAGACGCGAATGGCGTCATAGCTGCCCAACTCGCCCTTGACCGGATCGACCACGAACAGACCGGCCTTCGGTGCCGTCGCCCGGTAGCCGATCCAGTCCGCCACATAGCCTTTGGGGCTGGACGCACTGATCATCTTGACGGTGTTGTCGGCGATGTCCTTCCAAGGGCCGGTCGGTGCTTCCTTGGCCAGTCTGCGCAGTAACGGCAACGGTAAATAGCTCGGATTCAGGCGCCACAAATGATCGGGCTGCACAAAACCCTCCGGCCCCGGCAGAACCATTTTCCCCAGGCCCGGCAGATTCACCACCAGTGAGTTTTCGATGTTCTTGAGCACGCGCAGGGCGTCTTCGCGATAGTCCGGACGCTGCCACAAGCGCGCCGCTTCAAGCAGCGCATAGGCGATCCACAGGTCCGAGTCGGATGCCGAGTTGGCGTCCTGCAATTGCCACTGGCCGTCCTTGCCCTGACCCCACAGCCAACCGGGCAGGCGAGTGTTGATGTCGGCGCCGGCCATGTTGGCGGCGGTCCACTTCCACAGGGCGTCGAAGCGCTCGCGGTCGTTGCCGATCAGGGCAAACAGCATGCCGTAGGACTGACCTTCGGAAGTGCTGTGATTGGGCTCCACACTGGATTCCAGCACGCGACCGTCGGCCTGCACGAAACGTGTGGCGTAAGTTTGCCAGAGCGGCCAGTTGGCGCCCTTGCACGCGGCTTCATCCGCCATGACCGGCGCCAGGCTCAACGCCGCCAGCATACCGGTCAGCCAATGTGCGGCCCGGCGCCAGCGACGCCCGGGGACAGGGTTGCATCCGTGGGTCCCGTGGTTTCGCATGACGGACTCAGTCACCCAACCGCTGCCTGGCGCGCGAACGCAGCGACAGGTAAGCCACGCCACTGAGCAACAGGACGCCAAGCGCGGTCAGCAGCAGCGTCAAACCGACGTGACGCGACAGCATCCACTCCAGGTGTTTGATCGGCCCCAGTTCGCCGACGTAGTACTGCTCATCGGCAACCAGCGGCTCGATGGTTTTGCCGCGCACCACCACCAGGCTGCCCTGGATCGACTGGGTGTAATCCTCGCCACCGATCAACGCGTTGGTCGCTTCGGCCAGACCTTGCGGTTGGCTGCTGGCAATCAGCACCACACTGCGACCGCTTTTGAGCGGCGACTCGAAACCGGTCAGGTAGGTGCTGCGCGCGCCACCGGAGAAGGCCATCGCCAGGCGTGCCTTGCGTTGGTTGGCTTCAGGATCGGGGCTGAACCAGTCGCGTACGCGCATCGGCAGGTCGGACAGGTGGAAACTCTGTTGTTCGCCCAGATCGGCTGCCGGCAGGCGATCGGCCCACTGGGTCAGCAAAGGCTGATTGTTGCCGGAGGCCAGTACCAGCAGGTCTTTATCGCCTGCTGCCTGGATCTGCGCAGCCTGCGTGACCAGCACACCAGTGGCCGGATAACCGGTGGACTGGCCGAAGCGGCCGAGCACGGTCAGGTAGGCATCGAGCTCGGGAGCACCGGCGTTGTCCGGCAGCACCACGGCGGTTTGCGACAGGTCCGCCATGCGGGTGAACGGGAAACCCGCATCCTTGAACACGCCCAGGTTCGGCATGGCCATGAAGTGGTCATAGCCGCTCAGGTCCAGGGTCGATTCCGGATCGATGCTGCCGCGCATGTTGTCGATGATGATGTCGCCACATTCGCCCTGCTTGATGTAATCGAACATGAAGCGCAGTTGCAGGCGCGATTGCAGGGCCACCGAGTTCAACGGCAGGCGCACGCGGGTTTCGCGGTTCAGGCTGTCGTTGATTTTCAGGGCGCTGAGTACGCTGCTTTCGAGCTTGTCCTGAGGCAGCAGACTCTGCGACTGAATCAAAGCGTCGTTGAAGCTGACGATGAACGACGAGTTGCTCGATTTTTCCTGCGGCGTGTAGCGGTACTTCAGGTTCAGCGGTGCCCCGTCATCACGCCAGGTAAACAGGTCTGGCGGGAAGTTCAGTGGCACGGTGACGTCGCCCGGGTTGTAGCCGGACACGTTGAATTGTTTGGCCGGCAGCAGTTCGCCGAGTTTGACCGGACGGTCGGTCGGCAACCAGTTCGGGGCGTCGTAAGGCTTGCGCGGTTGCACGGTGTCGAGCCGGTCGATCACGACGCTGCTGCCCGACAGCGCCTGGCTGCCGAGCACCAGTGCGGTGGTGGCGGTCTTGAGTTCGGAGGCGTCGCGACCGGTAATCAGCAACAGCTTGCCATTGGCGTCGTTGGGGTTGGTCATCACGCTCAGCGTCGGCCCCTTGGCCGCCGGCAGGCTCAAGCCACCGATTTGCAACGCGTCAGGACCGCTGAGCAGTACCACAGCGTTGCCGTGGGCCGGAATCTGATTGAAACGCGAAGAGAACTTCGCACCGCGATAGCTGGCCTGCGCGCCGAACCATGACGACAGGGCACCGGCGGCTTCCAGGGTGATGTTGTCCGGAGCGGCGGCAAACACGAACGGCAAGGCCAATGTGCGCGGATCGCGGCGATCGAAGAACGGCAACGGCATGATCGACAGGTCGTTCGGCTGGGCCAGCGGCGACACTTCGATGCTCAGCTCGGTCGCATTGCTGATCTTGGCCCACAGGCTGGAATGCTGTGGGTCCTCGCAACTCATGGTGTAGTGACCGACGAACTGCAGGCTCAGGCGGTTGAACTCAGTGATCAGGTGCGCCGGAATGTCGACCACTTGAGTTTGCAACTGCCCGGCGTTTTCCTTGGGCAACGGCAGGCTCGCGGCCACCTCGTCGTTGACGATGACGTTGATCTGCGAGAGGTCGGCCAGTAGCGCCGGCGAATAGGTGTACTGCAATTTCAGTTTGGCGCCGGTGACAATCGAATCGGCACGGACATCGAAGTTGACGCTATCGGTGGACTCCACGCCCCGCAGGCTCATCGGATAGTTGCGGCCCAATTGCTTGAGGGTCAGGCTGTAACCGCTGGCGCCCGGCGCCATATCCACCGGCGCCGTTTCGGCGAATGCCGCGCCAGCGCCACTCAGTGCCAACAGGGCGCACGTCAGGCGTGCCAGCGCACGGCGAGGCTCGCGCAGGTTGCCGAAAGCGAAAGACTTCGAATTCATCACTTGTCCAGAACGTTATCCAGGGTGGACGGGGTGGCGCGGCGACTGCGGAACAGATTCCGCACTTCCATGGCCGTGGCTTTGAAGAGTTCGTAGATACCGCGCATTGCGATGCCGCTGACATCGCGCAAGGCGGCCAACGGCGTGTCGACCTGCCCATTGCCCCAGGTCGCTGCCCAGGTGTCGGCGCGGGAGAAGGTCAGGCGGACCAGCTCGCTTTGCTGACGCAAACTGAGCTGATCGAATTGCGCGCCCAGCAGCCCGTCACGACTGAACACGATGACGGCCGGGAAAACACTCAATTGCTGATTGCGGAACAGCGAGATCTGCACCCGCTCACCTTTGGGGATGCTCATGCCGTCCGGCAAACGGAAACCCAGCCCCTTCTGCGAGAAGTCCTGGGTCATGCCTTCGACGACGGAGCCATCGGCACGGGTCAGGCGCATCGGCAGCACCGCCGCCACGCGCGGCTCGGATCGAACCTGGCGGGTTTCGCTGGCCACGGCCACCGAAGCGCTGGTGATGATGAGGTTGTAGACCGTCCAGGCCAGGTTGATCAGGATCGTGGTGGTGGCGCCGTCGGCACCTTGTATCAACCGCACCACGCCATAGATCAGGCCGGCGGCATTGAGCGTCAGCAGCACGATGTAGGGTCGGGCCAGCTTCCACTCGAAGTATTTCTGGTCGATCACCCCGCCCTTGTCGGTCACGTTGAAGCCACCGAACTTGGGGTTGACCAGCGCCATCAGCACCGGGCCCATGATGTACCAGGCCAGCACCGTCTCGTAGACCTCGTTCCAGAACGAATGGCGAAAACGCCCCTGGATACTGGAGTTGGTCAGGCTGGCATGGAGGATATGCGGCAACACGTAGGCCGTGATCATCAAGGCCGACGCATGGAAAATCTGCGCATCGAAAAACAGGAACGCCAAAGGCGCGGTGAGGAACGCCAGGCGCGGCAACCCGTAGAAAAAGTGCAGCATCGCGTTCAGGTAGCAAAGGCGCTGCCCCAGGTTCAGGCCCCTGCCGATCAACGGGTTGTCCGTGCGGAAAATCTGCGCCATGCCACGCGCCCAGCGAATTCGCTGGCTGATGTGCCGCGACAGGCTTTCTGTCGCCAGACCGGCTGCCTGGGGAATGGCCAGGTAGGCGGTGTTGTAGCCGGCACGGTTCAGTTTGAGCGCGGTGTGGGCATCTTCGGTCACGGTCTCGACAGCCACGCCGCCGATTTCCAGCAACGGTGCACGACGGATGACCGCACAGGAGCCGCAAAAGAACGTCGCGTTCCACAGGTCGTTGCCGTCCTGCACCAGGCCGTAGAACAGCTCGCCTTCGTTCGGTACGGAACGGAAGGTGTTGAGGTTTTTTTCAAACGGGTCGGGCGAGAAGAAGAAGTGGGGCGTTTGCAGCATCGCCAGCTTCGGGTCCTTTCTGAACCAGCCGATGCACACCTGCAGGAAAGAACGGGTCGGCACGTGGTCGGCGTCGAAGATGGTCACGAACTCGCCATTGGTGACCTTGAGCGCCTCGTTCAGGTTGCCGGCCTTGGCATGGCGGTTGTTGTCACGAACGATGTAACCCACGCCAATCTGCTCGCAGAATTCGCGAAAGTCTTCACGGCGACCGTCATCGAGCACGTGAACGCGCAGCTTGTCCTGCGGCCAGTCGATGGCCTGGGCGGCGAAGATCGTCACCTTCACGATGTCGAGGGTTTCGTTGTACGAGGGGATAAAGACATCGACGGTAGGCCATTCGCCGGGTGGGCCGCTCATCAGAATCGGTTTACGGCGCAGCGGCCATGCGGTTTGCAGGTAGCCGAACACCAGCACGATCATGGCGTACAGCTCGGCCAGGACCAGGCCATAGCCAAACAGCATGTCGACCCAGCCCTCGAACCCCAGGGTGGACGTGAGTCGCCAGTACAGGTAGCGCAAGGAAGCCGTGAGCGACAGACCAATGAGTATCAGCACGGACAGACGCCCCGGCACCTTGCGCAGCACCAGGGCCGCGATAAAGCACCCGAGGGCAAAGATGCATTGCGAATACAGCTCGAATGGCACGGTGACGATAAACAGCGCCAACAGACCGCTCAGCGCGGTCACGCCGACAGTCAACGCCCGACGCAGTGCCATTGGCAGACGGTCCAGGCGATCGGACAGTGACTGGGCATGGTTTTGCAGAGCGGTCGGAGTGCCCGAGCGTGGATCGGTGGAGTTGATCACGAGGCGTAGGACTCTGCGACATCCATGGATTTCAATTGCGTCTTGAGCGTGTCACTCAGCAACAGCATGTCCTGGCAAGCAGGCGACGACATGGCTTCCAACAGAGGGTTCTGACCATAGGCCAACGCCTCGCCGATGGCATGGTCCAGCGCCACAACCCCGATCAGGCTGGAGCCGAGGCGGCGCTTGAACACTTCGTGCATGTCCCGGCAAAACTGACGAGCGCTGTCGAACTGGTTGATGACATAGCTGCACAGCGGCGCCTGCCCCATGGCCACGCGTTCGCTCAACAGGCGCTCCGTCTGGTCCAGTGTGACAAAGCACGCGGCATCGGCCGTCGCGACAACCAGCACCTGGTCGGCCACCATCAGGGCCTGATCCAGATAAGCCGTACGCCCCGGCGGTGTATCGAGAATCACCACATCGTTTTCGCCCAGGCCCATGTTTGCCAGCTGACCGGCCAACCAGTAGCGATCGTTGTCCAGATAACGTTCCAGCGTGCGGCGTTCGTCTTCACTCATCGCGCCGTAAGGCAACAACAGGGAACCGGCGGAGCCGGCCAGCAGCAGTGGCTTCCAGTTCTCGCCGTTAAGACTCGCGTTGCCCATGCCCGCCACGTCCGGTTCGGCACCCAGGTGGTGCTGCAGGGCGTTTTGCGGGTCGAGATCGATGGCCAGGGTCTGACCACCCTCCAGGCGCAACGCGGTGGCCAACGCCGAGGCCAGCGTGCTTTTGCCGACACCCCCCTTGGCCGATATGAGCGCAATGACATGGGCCCTGGTCTTGGCCGGGCGCCCATGGGGAAGCGCCTGGCGCAGGGCTTCTTCATTGCGTGCTTGCGCTTCGGCCTGACGCGCCCGCGCCACTTCGGCCAGCAGGTGACGAAGCGGCGCGGTGGATTGCGAGGCATGCACGGGTGACGAGGCAGGCACGCGGTCTGTCGCGGCCTCTGCCAACGGGGTGTCGCAATGCTTGATCACAGGCTTTGCGATGTCGACAACAGGCTCGGGGGCAGGCGTGGCAGGCACCAGCGCCAAGGGCTTTTCCTTGTAGTCGAACTGGCTACCGAATTCGAGATAACTGTCCGCACTTGCTCCGAACCTGCTGAACAGATTCGATATATCGTCTGTACGATTCATAAAATGACTATCCAGGGCGCGGGCGCATATCAGGGAGCGGGCAGTTCAAAAGACGATCAAAAGGAGCCACTAAAATGATATCGTCAATATTTTGAATGCCGCAAGTGTAATATTTGATCGCGATTAAAAAAACCTTTTTTATCGCCATAATTTTGACGAATATGGCATTTTTTCTTTGGCGCCGCGTTCTGACAACAGCATTCGAGTAGACCCCTCGAATCGCGTGAACAGGGGCATCAGCGGCGGCGCGGAATTATCCGGCAAGCCTTGCAACGGCGCACATCATTTACGCCCAATGGCTGTCAGAAAGATGGACGGCAACCGTTGAATAATCGCCATCGATAAAGCAATTAGCGAACCATATGAACGATGGCTATATACGCTACACAGCACCAATTACATATATATGTTCCAAATCAACACCTTAGTTAAAAGACGCCCATTGGCCCTCAAGCAACGGCCAACAATTTCCCGCGATTCTCGAGCCGATCGACAGACGCTGTGCTCACTCGTGGCGCAATGTTGACTATGCTGCTGACTGCATGACGCGGGTTTACTTCTGAGGGATGCTCAATGTTCTACGTGCAACGCAATGCAGAAGGCCAACTGATGCGCGTCGAAGCCGAGGCCTACGCCGAATCCACGGAAACGCTGCCGGCCGACCATCCCGATCTTCAAGCCTGGTTCGCCAACGAGGTCATGGCCACCAGCCTCAAACAGCTCAAGCAGATCAAACAACTCAAGCAGCTCAAACAGAGCGACCTGGAGATGATCCGGGTACTCGATGACCTGATTGAAGTGCTGATCAGCAAAGGGGTCATTCTCGTCACCGACTTGCCGGCTCCCGCGCAGGCCAAGCTCATGGACCGCAGCCAGGCCCGAGAGGCGTTGGGCGGGTTGAGCCAGCTGGTGGGTGACGATGAGGAAGGATTTATCTGACGACGGTTTGGCTCCTTCGCTTTATTGCCAAGCCTTCGGCTCACCGATCAATCGCCCCTGGACGCCATACATCCCCAGCTCACGAATCACCGCCAGTTCGCCTGCGGTTTCGACCTGTTCGGCGATCAATGGCAAATCGATGCTGTGCGCCGCGCGTTGAACAGCCTCGATGAACAATCGCTTGTCGCTCTCCTGATCGATTGCGCGGATGTAGCTGCCATCGACTTTCAGGTATCCCAATCCAAGGCGAGCCAGGTTGCCGATCATGCTGAATCGTCCGCCGAAATGTTGCAGGCTCAAGGTGAACCCCAGATCGCGCAATCGACGCGCCAGGTCTTCGAGCGCCGCTTGCTCCGGTAACTGTTCTTCGCCGATTTCCAGGGTCAATCGCGGCCCCAGACTGGAGTGTGCGCGCAGTCGTTCGAAGAGGACTTCCAGCGCCTGCGGGTCTTGTAGCGTCGCCATCGACAGATTCAGCGCCAGCGACGCTTGGTGATCGGCCATCTGCTCCAATACCCGTTCCAGCATGAGCAGATCCAGCCGCGCGGCCCAGCCGAAGCGTTGCAGCCACGGCAGGAAGCGCCCGGCTGGAATGGTCTGGCCCTGATCGTCGATCAGTCGTGAGAGCACCTTGTAGTGCAGCACCCGTTGCGTGTCCTGACTGGCCACCACGGGTTGGAAATACAACATGAAGCGCCGCTGGTTCAGTGCCTGATCCAGCAAGCTGTGCCAGGCATGATGGTCATCGCCGACACCGGCCTGGGCGTCGTGATCAAGACAGACCCAGTTCGAATCCGTCTCGATTTCAGCCTGCGCCAATGCCTGGTCCGCCAGGCCGAGCACGGCTTGCGGCGTGTCGCCATGAATGAACGGCGCCAGCCCGATTGCCGCCACCGAGGGCACATCGGTCGCGCCGGTCGCATGCAGGCTGGCCAAGGCCGAATCAAGGTGTTGCGCCAGCTGCCGTGCGTCTTCACGCATCAGTCCCGGCGCCAGCACGGCAAATTCGCCGCCACGAATGCGCGTGACAAGATTTTGTGTGGCCGGGTACCTGGCGCATTCGCGCAACAATTGCTCGCCTACAGCCTGCAATAGTGTGTCCGTGCGCTGCCCTCCCAGACGCTGATTGAGGCCGGCCAGATCCCGGACCCGCAACAGCAACAGGTAACCGGAGCTGGCCTGTTCGGGATTGCTCACCCTCGCGCTCAACTGCATCTCGAAATAACGACGGTTGGCCAGTCCCGTCAGACTGTCCTGATAAGACTCGACCCGCAGCTTTTCACTGCGCTCGGCCTGCTCCTGAAACAGCGCCTTGAGCTTCTCGACCATCTGGTTCATGGCCTGTACCACGCGCTTCAATTCGGGCGTACGCGGCAGCTGCGGCAGGCTGAGAAATTCCCGGCGGGCGATGGCGTGGGATTGCTGGACCATGTAATCGAGCGGCCTCAATTGCCGGCGCAGCAACAGCGCCCCCAGGACCGCACTGGCCACACCGCAGGTCAACAGCCAGAGAAGACTGCCCAACGCGCTCTGCCACAGCTTGGCCAGGGCGAACATCGGGTGGCTGACCACCTCGACCCGTGCGGCCTGCTCCCAGCCACGGCTGACAATCGCATCGCCACCGGCGGGCTCCAGGCCGATCAGCCTGACGAACCAGTCCGGCACTCGGGTATCGGCGGGCATGCCGCTGCGCTCGACAAGGGTGTTGCCATTGGCCAGATCAACCACCCGGATACTCGCGTAATAGCCACTGTCGAAGATCGAACTGACCAGCAACTCGGTCATCGCCGGATCATCGATGTTGGGCGTCAACGACAGGGCCAGGGCCGTCGCTGCGTCCTGGGCATGGGAACGCAACTGATTGACGTACTGGGTGCGCGAGCTCTCCAGACTCACCATGAAGCTGCCGGTAAAGGCGACAACCAGGAACAGACAGATCGCGATCAACAGTTGTTTGAACAAAGACATCTGTGGGCATGCTCCTAGTGGGTCGTCTCGACCGGGAATCCTTCGGCCTGCATTTTTTTCAGCACATCCTGCCAACGGGACAAGCGCTTGGTGTCACCGACCTTCTGATTGCCCTTGGCGCCCGGCAACCACAGCCCCTCTGCGTTGAAAGAGTAGACCGGCAGTAAGTCGGTACGCTCGCTGGCCGGTTTGATGGTGTCGATCAGGCTGTCGAGTACCAATGGCATGGCCTCGGGGCTGGCGTAGTAGGTCAACACCATGTGCGCACGATCCAGGCGCAATGCCTTAACGTAGGTGATGCGCAGCTTGTCACTGGCAACCCCCAGGTGCCGCAGGCTGAAGTACTTGGCGATCGCGTAGTCTTCGCAATCGCCAGCGCCTTTCCACAGGGCTTCGATGGGGGTCTCCCAGTAATCGACCTGATGCCACAGATCAATGTCTTCAACGTAGCGCATCCGTTGATTGAAGAACCGGTTGACCAGATTGAGTTGCTCCAGCTCGGTGGCTTGCTTTTGGGTGGCCAATAAGTGTTGCCAATCATCAATGCGTTGCTGACCTTCGCCCAAAGGTCCGTACAATGCCTGCGCCCGACGACTGATCAGGGAAAAGTCCCAATCGGCGCTCACGCCGCCCAGCATCATGCCGGCCAGCAGCAACGCGCCGCATGAGCAGCGCAACATTCGGGGAATCGGGAAACGTACCACCAATGCGAGGCATCCAGGTCAGGCAGGTGAAAGTCGACTGATGGTGTAGGTTAGCCCGGTAAAAAACAATCGCACGCTGGGGCCACCGACAGCGCGCTAAACTGAAGGAAAGCCGCCCTGCTGCGTGTTTGACAAGCCATCAGGCGGTTACTAGTGTCAGCTGGATCCAAAAAATTCTCAGCCAATCAGGGTGCTTAGTAGTGACACAAAAGCCCAACCCTCTCAGCAGTATCAAGGTTAACGGGCCGATTCCCGCCCACCTGGCACGCTCGGTGATCGAACAAACCCTGCGCTCGGCCATTCTTGATGGCCGCCTGCCGTGCGGCATTGCATTGCGCCAGCAAGACCTGGCCGATCTGTTTGGCGTAAGCCGCATGCCGGTGCGCGAAGCCTTGCGCCAGCTCGAGGCCCAGGCACTGCTCAATGTGATTGCCCATAAAGGCGCCGTGGTCGCACCGCTGGTTCAGGGCGATGCCGCGGAAACCTATGCACTGCGCATCCTGCTGGAGTCCGAAGCGCTGCGCCTGTCGGTTCCGCTGCTTGAGGCCACGGACTTGGAACAGGCCGCGCGCTATATCGATGAACTGGAAACGGAACACGACTACACGGAAATCGGACGACTCAATCGCCTCTTCCATATGTCGCTGTACTGCAAGGCTCCCAATAAACGCCTGCTCAAACTGGTCGAAGAAGGATTGAACGAGGAAGAACGCTTCCTGCGTTTCAACCTGGAGGCCATGGGTCTGGGCAAGCTGTCTCAGGAAGATCACCGCGCCCTGTTGCGCGCCGCTGAAAGCCGCGACGTCGAAGGCTCGGTGAAACTGCTCGAACACCACCTCAATCGCGGGGTCGAGGTCATTACCCGTTACCTCAACAGCCCTGAAGCCCAGCGTAGAAAAACGCCGAAGTGAATGGGCCCGGGAAGCTTGCTTCCTCGCCACGGGTTCGGCTGCCCGCCTTGAGCTGAACAATCCGTTTACAAATCTCCCGCTTTTACCTCCTCCCCCGATTTCCACGTCTCGGTGATAGCGGCTGCCTTGAATTACGCTCACTCTTGGGATGCCGAGCATCGATGAACGGGTGACGCAGCACATCAGTGTCCCCGCACCAGGAACCTACGGAAGGAGCCTTGCCACGGGAAAGGAAGAATCGGCGTCATCCCCGGCCAACTTCCACCCCTTCAGATCACCTCGACGGTTTTAATTAGAAAGTTGCTTCGAGTGAGGCATTCACTCTTCATTTAAATTCTGACTTATATAAGTTGGAAGGAGCAACTACGCCAAAATAAAACTCAAACTAAAAGTTTTATTGAAACTTGTCGCATCAAATAAAGTTGCAACTTTAAATTTAAACAAAATAACTTGCTCGACACTTTATTTATGTACTAACTTTTTCACGTCGCCTTGCGACCGCTGACTACAAGGCAGTGCGCCATAACTTTAAAGCCATCAAACAGATCAATTCGCTTGAGGCATCCGCTCGCCTCGAAAACTTTAAAAGAACTATCCGCAATTGATCGCCCCATAGAAAGCAATTTAAAGGTCAACCAATGAAAGCAACTAAAGAGCATCTCGAACAAAAGAAGGCCGAACTGAGTGCACACCCGATTTTCTCCGAAATTCACTCCCTGTCGGTATTGCAGCGCTTCATGGAAACCCACGTATTCGCAGTATGGGACTTCATGTCGTTGACCAAACGCCTGCAGCAGGAGCTGACCTGCACGCATCTGCCCTGGCTGCCGCCGCGAGATCCCCAGGCAGCACGATTGATCAACGAGATAGTGCTAGGTGAAGAGTCCGATGACCGCCCCGCCCAAGGTCATTACAGTCATTTCGAGTTGTACCTGGACGCCATGCGTGAAGTCGGCGCAAGCACGGCCGCCGTCGAGCGCTTCGTGACGCTGCAACAGGAAGGCGTGAGTTACGAGGTGGCGCTGCAAAGCGTCGAGGTTGATCCGGCGGCCGCGCGATTCGTACGGCACACGCTGCACACGGCGTTGCATGCGCCAGGCCATAGCGTGGCGGCGGCGTTTCTGCATGGTCGTGAAAGTGTGATTCCGCAGATGTTCCAGCGCATTCTCGATGACTGGGGTATCGGCATTGAACAGGCGCCAACCTTTCGCTACTACCTGGAACGACACATCGAGGTCGATTCCGAAGACCATGGTCCCGCCGCAGAAAAACTTCTCGCGCGACTGGTCGGTGGCGACCCGCAACGGCAGGAGGACGTGTACGCCAGCGCCATCGCCGCCGTGGAAAGCCGCATCGCTCTCTGGGACGGCCTGCGCCTGAGCATGAGCGAGCCGCTGGCGGAGGTGAACGCATGAATGCCGCCGACTACCAGTCGTTCGCCGAAGCCTGGGAAAACCGCGCCACCATCCGCACCCGCCCGCGTCGCGTAGTGGAGAACGACGACAAACTGATCTATCCCCTGAGCCGGCAACCCCTGGTGCTCAGTGAAACCTTTTTGCGCGAGTGCCCGCAGCAGCGCGACTTTGCCCTGGTGCAGACGCTCTACAAATTCATCAACGACGTGGTGATTTTCGAAACCGAGATCGTCGACAAGACCGCCCGCAGCATCGCCAAGAATCGATTCGCGCTGGCCTTCCCGTTCGCCTGTCGCTACGACGCCATGACGGTGGTGGTGGACGAGGACTATCACGCCCTGGTGGCCATGGACTTCATGCAGCAGACCGTCGCCATGACCGGGATCACGCCCATCGACCTGCCCGATGAAATCGAACTGAGCCGGGCGATCCCGGCCGCGATCGCTCTCGCGCCCGAGCACCTGCGCAGCGCTGTGGAACTGATCTGCGTGGCCATCGCCGAGAACACCGTGACCGGTGATGTCGCCGCGTTCGCCAAGGACGATACGGTCAAGCAATCGATCAAGGGGTTGATGGCTGATCACTTGCTCGACGAAGGGCGCCATTCCGGTTTCTGGTCGCGGATGGTGCGTATCTATTGGCACACCGCAAGCGAAGACGACCGTCAATGCATCGCGCAAATCCTCCCGGTGTTCATCGGCCACTACCTGACCAACGATATCCAGAAATCCTTCGACTACCGCCTGATCGATGCATTGCAGATCAGCGATGCCGCGCGCCGCGCACTCAAGACAGAAGTATCGGGACTGGCCTTTCCCATCAACCGCCATCACCCGATGGTGGCCAACATCGTGCGGTTCTTCCGCAGCAGTTCGCTACTCGATTCACCGTGCGTGCAAAACGCCTTGAGCGACTACTTGATCTGACAAGGAGCACATCATGAGACGTCTCGACATTCTGCTCGTTGGGCGAAGCCAGGCCTTGACTGAACTGGCACTGGAACTCGAACAACACGGTCATGCTCTGGCGCGCGTTACGGCGCCCGACGAACAGGCGCCGGATCACGCCGATCTGCTTATCGATGATGCCACCCTGCAGATGCGGCTGTTCAACGACGCGCCGTGCCTGACGCTGCAACTGGGCATCGACTTATCCAATGCATCCGCCCTGCCTTCACTGGACCTGTTGTGCAGCGTGGGCTCGGCATTGCTCACCCGCGTTCCGATTGCCGATGAGACCTCGGGCAACGGCCAGGCGCTGCGTCTGCGCACTGTTGCGGAGCTGGTGGACCATGTGGCCCTGTTGGTCAGCCGTTACTCCCGGGACAGCGAGTATTTTCTGCAGGCCGAACCGGCGGCTCCCGTTTGCTTCGGGAACATCGAGAATCTGTTGTTTCTGGAAACCCTGGCGTTCGTTCATCAGCTCAACTCGACCACTGATAATCGGCTGCTGTCGCTCGCTCAGACACCCATGATCGAACGGCTTGAGCAGTGCTTCGTTCAAAGTGCTGAACGACCGGCGCTGAAGGTTGCCGGCAGTTCTCTCGACTATCGCCAATTGCATGCCCTGAGCCGCGCCGTTCAGCAGCGACTGATGCCCCTGCTCGATCAGCATGACGGCCCGCAGGTGGTGGGGATCTGCCTGCCGAAATGCAGCGCGTTGTACGCGGGCATACTGGCGATCCTGGGCAGCGGTGCCGTGTACTTGCCGCTGGAACCAAGTCATCCGCTGCAACGCCAGCAGTACATCCTGTCGAACGCAGGTGCGGTGTTGTTGCTGCATGACGGACAGCATCCGCTGGCGACACATATGCCGGGGCTGGATATCACCGCGATCGACCCGAATGAGGTGGACCTCGAACAGCCCTTGATGCGTCACCGTCCCGAACTCGAGGCGCCGTGCATGGCGCTCTACACCTCGGGAACGACCGGACACCCCAAAGGCGTGTTGCTCAGCCAGGCCAACCTCGCTCACTTCACGGCGTGGTACGCCGACTATGTACGACTGACCGAGCAGAGTCGGGTCCTGCAGTTCTCGTCATTGAGTTTCGACTCGTCGCTGATCGATATTTTCCCGACACTGCTGCAGGGCGCCGAACTGATCGTGCCCAACGAGGATCAGCGTCGCGACCCGCTACAACTGGTAGAGCTGATCCGCCTTCACCGCCTCAGCCATGCCTTCCTGCCTCCGGCGCTGTTGAGCATTCTGCCCCTTGAGCAACTGAGCAACCTTGACCACATCATGACTGGCGGCGATGTCTGCGAGCCGTGGGTCATCGAACAATTGACTCGCCATGGCAGGCTCTACAACCTCTATGGCCCCACTGAAGCCACAGTACTGGTCACCGCGCGGCAACTGCGCGCCGGCGATAACAATCGGTCCCTGGGCGCCCCTATCGCCAATAGCCAGGTGCTGATACTCGATGAAGATTTGCAGCCGGTTTCCGAGCAGACCGTCGGCGAGCTGTATATCGTCGGACCCGGCGTGTGCCTGGGTTATCTGAACAATCCCCGGCAAACCGCCGAGCGCTACCTGAGTCTGACCCTGCCCGACGGCCAGCAACTGCGCGCCTATCGCACCGGCGACATGGCCAGGTGGACCGCCAACGGCATCGAATTGTGCGGGCGTCTCGACAATCAAGTGAAGATTCGCGGCTTCAGGGTCGAACCGGAAGAAATCGAGCGTTGCCTGCGTGACAGCCAGCTGTACCGTCAGGTGGCGGTGGTCATCGACAGCCATCGACGGGTTCTGGCCTTCCTCGCCCAACCTCAGGAAGACCGGTCCGGTACCGCTCGTGAATCGCTGATGGCGCATGCCTTGCAACACCTGCCGGACTATATGCAGCCGGTTGCCTGGACCGAAATTGCAAGCTTGCCGTTCGCCAGCAACGGCAAAGTGGATCGCAAGGCGCTGCTGGATCTGCCAGTCAGCGTGAGCGCAAATACCCGACGACGCTTGCCGGAAAACGATGACGAGTTGCTGTTGCTGGACATCTGGGCCGAGCTGCTGGAGTTACCGCCGAGCGATATTTCCACCGACGAAAGCTTCTTCAACCTCGGCGGCCATTCGATTCTGCTCTCGCGCATGCTGCTGCGCTTGCGCGAAGAATTCGGCCGCAGCATCTCGATCAACCGCTTTATCGAATTACCCACCATCACGAAGCTGGCGACCCTGGTGCGTGGTTCCGGCGCCGAAGAAGTATTGAGTGCACAAGCCATTACCGATGCTGCACGTGAGCTCGATGTAACGCCGCTGCCCATCAGCCACATGGGCGATGTGCATAAGGTGATCGTCACCGGTGCCAACAGCTTTGTCGGTGTACACATTGTCGAAGCGCTATTGGCCTGGGGTGCCAGTGAAGTGGCCTGCCTGGTTCGCGACGGCAACGGACAATCGGCAAGCGAGCGTTTCACCCAGGCCCTGCGAGAGAACCGACTGGATCATCTGGACTTGAGTCGGGTGCAGGTGTACGCGGCGGACATCACGCGTCCGGGACTGGGGCTGTCCAGCGAGGTGTACGAGCGACTGGATCGGGAGTTCGGCGCGCTTGTGCATAACGCCGCCAACGTCAATCACGTACTCGACTATGAGTCGCTGGCACGGGACAACGTCGAGCCGATTTTCGAGTGCCTGCGCCTGTGCGAAGGACGAAGCAAAAAAATCTTCAACTTCGTCTCGACGCTTTCGGCCTCCAGCACGATTTCCGCCGATGGCCGGGTGCTTGAACTGCCTGCCGCGAACACTCCACCGATCTACATCAAGAACGGCTACAACCTGTCCAAATGGGTTGGCGAGCGGATCCTCGAACGAGCGCGCGAGCGTGGTGTGCAGGTCAATCTTTATCGCCCCGGCAACATCAGCTTCAACAGCCTCACGGGCGTGTGCCAACCGCACAAGAATCGTTTGATGCTGATGCTCAAAGGCTCGATCCAGCTCGGCCAGGTACCGGAGTTCACCTTGAACTTCGATCTGATGCCGGTGGACTTCCTCGCCCGCTTCATCGCCTTCCATTCCAGCCGGTATCAACCGGAAAAGGCCGTGTTCAACCTGCACAACCCCGAGCCCCTGAGTTGGGACAGTTATGTGGCGTCTTTTCGCGAAGCCGGGCGGGAGTTCTCTTTGGTCAGCGTCACCGACTGGCAACAGCAATTGGGCCGCGTCGACAGCGACAACGCACTGTTCGGCGTACTGGGCTTCTACCTCAACGGATTTGAGGAGGACATCGGCGACATCTCGATGATAGGCCATGACAACGCCCAGGCCGGTGTGCGGCAGATGGGCGCGCGCTACCCGGAAAAATCTCCGGCGCTGCTGCGGCGTGGCTGCGATTACCTCAAAGAAATCAATTTCATCTGATCCATCAACCACCATGAACGGAGCAAAACCATGATCACTCTGCAACCCGATACTTTGATCAAAAACCCGCAAGGCTGCCACGTCGTGTCCTCGGTGGAGGTCCCTGCCGATGCGGCACGGGTCTGGGCTGTGGTCGGCAACTTCGCCGGCTTCGATCGATTCATACCGGCGCTGTCACACATCGAGATGACTGGCGAGGGGGTGTCGTCCTTGCGCAAAAAGTTCTTCAAGGACGGTAACCTGGTGGTCGAGCAACTCAACTCCCGGAACGACCAGGCCCTGAACATGACCTGGACCACGATTTACAACACCTTGGGTGTGGCCAATCTATGGGCGTCGATGAGTGTCGATTCGCTGGGGGCAGGCAAGTCGCGGGCGACCTGGACCATCATTGCAGAACCTGCTCAGGGCGACGCGCAAACATTGCCGGGGTTCAAGGATTTCGTGCAAGGGTTTGCCGATGATGCGATGGGCAATGTGCACAAGCTGTTTGCGTAAGGCATAAAAAATCCAGTCCCTGATTTCAGGGACTGGATTTTTTACATCGCTGGTTTTCTAACCCAAAAACGACAAAACCCCTATCTGCATATGCCGATAGGGGTTTCGGAATTTAATCTTGACGATGACCTACTCTCACATGGGGAAACCCCACACTACCATCGGCGATGCATCGTTTCACTTCTGAGTTCGGGATGGGATCAGGTGGTTCCAACGCTCTATGGTCGTCAAGAAATTCTGTAACCAGCTCGTCGTACCGCACACGCGCCAGTGAAAATTGGTGACTTCTACTAAAACAAAACCCCTACCTGCATACGCAGATAGGGGTTTCGGAATTTAATCTTGACGATGACCTACTCTCACATGGGGAAACCCCACACTACCATCGGCGATGCATCGTTTCACTTCTGAGTTCGGGATGGGATCAGGTGGTTCCAACGCTCTATGGTCGTCAAGAAATTCGGTGTGCCGACTCGTCTTTCGACGCTTCAGCAAATTGGGTATGTGACAGTCTGTGTGTTGTGCGAACTTTCGGTTCTTGCGTCTTCACACACCGCAATCTGGTGCCTTTTCAGGTCAGCAAATTGCTTGGGTGTTATATGGTCAAGCCTCACGGGCAATTAGTATCGGTTAGCTCAACGCCTCACAGCGCTTACACACCCGACCTATCAACGT
>NZ_JBNNVQ010000014.1:0-94162 GCF_050280625.1 Pseudomonas sp. NPDC089569 | reverse complement strand
GCCATCGCGAGCAGGCTCGCTCCCACATTAGCTTTTACTTCTACTGCTGAACCGGTGCCCACGGCAAAATCGGAATGGCCGTCACCGCGTTCTGCAAGTTGACCCAGGTCCTTGAGGTGCACGTGACCCGGTACGAACTGGGTGAAGGAGTTGGCAATGGCGATGATCGGCTTTTTGAAGTCGTCATCTTTCATCCCCGTTGCGCGCCACAGAGCGCGGGCGCCGGCCATGTTGCGGCCATGGGTGGATGTCTTGGAACGATAATCAGGCATGAAGCACTCCGGGCGGCTAATCAGGTATCAAAAGGGAAGTGAGCTTCTATTGACGTCTGGAACACGCGGAAATGGCCGTGTGTCCGGAAGCTGCCGATAACTTTGCGGGATCGCCGCGCGCTTCAGCTTGAGCTCATAAACCCGCCGGGGGATGACTGGCGATGAATGTTCGCGATTCTACACGGCTGGCGGCTGGAGGGAATGCTTGCGAGACGTCTGGCTTGTCATGGGACCTGTAGGAGCGAGCACGCTCGCGATGGTCGTCAACGATAATGCTGGCAACCTGACACCCAACGGTGCCCTGTCGTCCATCGCGAGCGTGCTCGCTCCTACAGGGGCTACGGCGGACACATTCTGATTCTCTGTCATCACACCGTCGCTATCTGTTGCGTCTAACGTTTTCTCTTCCAACCACAGAAGAGGACAACGGAATGTCCAACACGCCACACGCCCATCGATTACGCACAGGTCGTCGCTCGGAGTCCGGGCGTATCTATTTGTTGACTGCTGTCACCCATGAACGACAACCAATTTTCCAGGATTGGCGCGTTGGTCGCGTTGTGGTGAATGAGTTCAAAAGAGCTCAGGAAGCCGGCAATGCCACTTCCATCGCTTGGGTGGTCATGCCGGATCACTTCCACTGGCTGGTCGAACTGCACAGCGGCGACTTGCCGAAACTGATGCAAACCATCAAGGCTCGAAGTGCCCGCGCAATCAATATGAAGCGAGGTCATCCGGAGAGGTTATGGCAGAAAGGTTATTTCGACAGGGCGCTGCGCTGGGAGGAAGATCTGAAGCTCGCCGCTCGTTACATCATCTCCAACCCGTTGCGTGCAGGTCTCGTGGACCACATTGGCGAATATCCACTATGGGATGCGATGTGGATCTGACGCCCCTGTCCCTGTAGGAGCGAGCACACTCGCGATGCACGGCAGAGCACCGCGGGGTGTCAGGTCGCCAGCGTTATCGTTGACGACCATCGCGAGCGTGCTCGCTCCTACAGGAAGGCGGGGTTAGCTGTTAGGCAGCAACCGGCAGGTGATGCTCTTGATGTAGCGCGTTTCAGCGATGGCAGGGTGCACCGGATGGTCCGGGCCCTGGCCGCCGCGTTCGAGCATCTGGATGTTACGGTCCAGGTGACGGGCGCTGGTGAGCAGGATGTTGTGCAGGTCGTCTTCCGGCAGGTGCATCGAGCACGAAGCGCTGACCAGGATGCCGTCCTTGGTGAGCAGGCGCATGGCCTGTTCGTTCAGGCGGCGGTAGGCGCCTTCGCCGTTTTTCATGTCTTTCTTGCGTTTGATGAAGGCGGGCGGGTCGGCCACGATGACGTCGAAGCGCTCTTCGCTGGCCTTGAGTTCCTTCAGGGCTTCGAACACGTCGCCTTCGATGCAGGTCATTTTGTCGGCAAAGCCGTTCAGTGCGGCGTTGCGCTCGACGCCGTCGAGGGCGAAGCCGGAGGCGTCGACACAGAACACTTCACTGGCGCCGAACGCTGCCGCTTGCACGCCCCAGCCACCGATGTAGCTGTACAGGTCCAGCACACGCTTGCCCTTGGCGTACGGCGCCAGGCGGGCGCGGTTCATGCGGTGATCGTAGAACCAGCCGGTTTTCTGGCCTTCGATGACCGGTGCTTCGAATTTCACGCCGTTCTCTTCCAGCGCAACCCACTCCGGCACCAGGCCGAACACGGTCTCGACGTAGCGGTTCAGGCCTTCGGCATCACGAGCTGCGGAGTCATTCTTGAACAGGATGCCGCTCGGCTTGAGTACTTGGGTCAGCGCGGTGATTACGTCGTCCTTGTGGGCTTCCATGGTTGCCGAGGCAATCTGCACCACCAGGATGTCACCGAAACGGTCGACCACCAGGCCCGGCAGCAGGTCGGAATCGCCATAAACCAGACGGTAGAACGGTTTGTCGAACAGGCGCTCACGCAGCGACAGGGCTACGTTGAGGCGGTGCACCAGCAGCGACTTGTCCAGCGGCAGCTTGATGTCGCGCGACAGCAGGCGGGCGCAGATCAGGTTGTTCGGGCTCATCGCGACGATGCCCAGCGTCTTGCCGCCGGCGGCTTCGAGGATTGCCTGGTCGCCGGCCTTGAAGCCGTGCAATGGAGTGGCGTTCACATCGATTTCGTTGCTGTAGACCCACAAGTGACCGTTGCGCAGACGACGGTCGGCGTTGGCTTTGAGGCGCAGGCTGGGCAGGGACATGACGTCGCTCCGGAAAAAAAGAGCGGGAGTATACCGCGTTGCGCAAGGCTACGGCGCGCCGGCTGGACATGCGGTGATCAGGCCTGGATTTGTATGAAACTTGTGTCAACTAACCGCTCAAGGTGTCGGATCCAAATTTTAGAAGCTAGAATCTGCCGCTGGCCCAGAGTGTGTACTTATGTCCCAAGAGTTGACGCCCGAACAGATCCAGCAATCCCTGCAGGGCATCAGTGTGCCTGCCCAACCGCAGATCATGGTGGATCTGCAGATGGAGCAGTACATGCCCGACCCGGATCTGGACGTGATCGCCAAGCTGATCTCCCAGGATCCAGGGCTCTCCGGTTCCCTGCTGAAAATCGTCAACTCGCCTTATTACGGCCTGACCAACAAGATCGCCTCGATCCAGCGCGCGGTGAATCTGTTGGGCAGCCGCTCGATCATCAACCTGATCAACGCGCAGTCGATCAAGGGCGAGATGAAAGACGAAACCATCGTCACCCTGAACCGCTTCTGGGACACGGCGCAGGACGTGGCGATGACGTGCCTGACGCTGGCCAAGCACATCGGCGTCCAGGCCAGCGACGAAGCGTATGCCTTGGGTCTGTTTCACGATTGCGGCGTGCCGCTGATGTTGCAGCGTTTCCCCGACTACATGAGCGTGCTGGAGCTGGCCTACGCCAATGCCGGTCCCGATTGCCGGGTGGTGGATACCGAGAACCAGGTGTTCAATACCAATCACGCAGTGGTCGGTTACTACACGGCCAAGTCCTGGCGCCTGCCGGATCACGTGAGCGCGGCTATCGCCAATCATCACAATGCCCTGGCCATCTTCAGCGATGAGTCCTCACGCAACAGCTCGTTGAAGAACCTGCTGGCGATCCTGAAAATGGCCGAGCACATTTGTGCGTCCTGCCGGGTGTTGGGCAACCAGACCGAAGACCATGAATGGAACAGCATCGGGCCTCTGGTGCTCGATTATGTCGGACTCTCGGACTACGACTTCGACACCCTCAAGCAGACCATTCGCGACCTCGGCACTCGCTGAGCAGCAAAGCTTCTTTCAATACGAAAGTCCGATCCGAGACCGCCATGCCTGAATTGCCAGAAGTCGAAACCACCCGCCGCGGCATCGCCCCGCACCTGGAAGGCCAGCGCGTCACCCGGGTGATCGTGCGTGATCGTCGCCTGCGCTGGCCGATTCCCGAGGACCTGGATGTGCGATTGTCCGGCCAGCGCATCGTGCTGGTCGAGCGGCGCGCCAAGTACCTGCTGATCAATGCCGAAGTGGGCACCTTGATCAGTCATTTGGGCATGTCGGGGAATTTGCGTCTGGTGGAGGTCGGTACTCCGGCGGCCAAACATGAGCATGTGGATATCGAACTGGAGTCGGGTCTGGCGTTGCGCTATACCGATCCGCGCCGATTTGGCGCCATGCTCTGGAGCCTTGATCCGCTCAACCACGAATTGTTGATCCACCTGGGGCCGGAGCCACTGACCGACCTGTTCGACGGTGATCGTTTGTTCAAGATGTCCCGTGGGCGTTCGATGGCGGTAAAGCCGTTCATCATGGACAACGCGGTGGTGGTCGGTGTCGGCAATATCTACGCGACCGAGGCGTTGTTCGCCGCCGGTATCGACCCGCGTCGCGAGGCCGGGAGCATTTCCCGAGGGCGATACCTGAAGCTGGCCATCGAGATCAAGCGCATTCTCGCCGCCGCCATTGAGCGCGGGGGTACGACGTTGCGCGATTTTATCGGCGGAGACGGCCAGCCGGGCTACTTCCAGCAGGAGCTGTTCGTATATGGCCGTGGCGGCGAGCACTGCAAGGTGTGCGGGGCCGGATTGCGGGAAGTGAAGCTCGGGCAGCGCGCCAGCGTCTTTTGCCCGCGTTGCCAGGGCTGATTCAACGACAGTCTGGGGTGGCTCGGTGTGACAACTGGCCCCATCGCGAGCAGGCTCGCTCTCACAAGTATCGTGTAACCCTGTGGGAGCGAGCCTGCTCGCGATGGGGCCGGGACTGGCGCTACAGGAACCGCTGATCAAGCCTTGCCGGTAATCTTCCGGTACTTCTCCATCAACTCTTCCTGAGTCTCCGGATGGGCTTCGTCCAGTGGAATGCAATCCACCGGGCAGACCTGTTGGCACTGTGGTTCGTCGTAGTGGCCCACGCACTGTGTGCACAGGTTGGGATCGATCACGTAGATCTCTTCGCCCTGGGAAATGGCGGCGTTCGGGCACTCGGGTTCGCAGACGTCGCAGTTGATGCAATCGTCGGTGATGATCAGGGACATGCTAACTCCAGCCGGGGCGGCGAGCCCGGGCGCTATCAATCAATGCGCATAATTGTGCCGCATTGGTGCTGTGGGAGCGAGCCTGCTCGCGAAAAACCCTCTGACACCAGGGTCTATCCGGTTTTTCGCGTCACCGTTGACGTCAATTTCGAGCAGGCGGCTCCCACCGTAGCGGTGTTTACTTCTTGAAGCGTTCGGTCAGGGCGTCCGCCACCACGGGGTGCACGAACTTGGTGATATCGCCGCCCAGGGCAGCAATTTCACGGACCAGCGTCGAGGAAATGAACGAATAACGCTCGGACGGGGTAAGAAACAGGCTTTCCACATCCGGGGCCAGTTGCCGGTTCATGTTGGCCAGCTGGAATTCGTATTCGAAGTCCGACACCGCGCGCAAGCCACGCAGGAACACGTTGGCATTCTGCTCTTTGGCAAAGTGCGCCAGCAGCGTCGAGAAGCCGACAACCTCAACGTTCGGCAGATGTTTGGTGACCTCGCGGGCCAGCTCCACTCGCTGTTCCAGGGGAAACAACGGGTTTTTCTTCGGGCTGGCGGCTACAGCAATGATCACGTGATCGAACAGGCGCGAGGCGCGTTCGACCAGATCGCCATGGCCCTTGGTAATAGGGTCGAAGGTACCTGGGTACAACACTCGGTTCATCGCGTCGTCCTGGCGGGAGTGCGTTAGGGAGTCGGATGGTATCGCAGCCTTCCCGGTCGGCCAAGTCGCCTGTTGGGTAAGAAAGCACTATAGACGATGGGAATATTCGTCATTTTCACGGGTTTTTCAAACGTTCCGCCAGTGAAGTGGCCAGTTGTGCCGTCAATCCGTAGACCGATAACTGCGGGTTTGCACCAATGCTGGTGGGGAACAGCGAGCCATCATGAATCGACAGATTCCCCAGCTGATGATGCCGTCCGAGGCTGTCGGTCACGGCGCTTTTCGGGTCGTCACCCATGGCGCATCCCCCCATGACATGGGCGCTGCCCAGCCGCGTGCGATACCGCTCAAGGCTCAGGCCGTCGATGAGTGTGCGCGCTTCACCGAGGGTTTTCACATAGCGCGCGTCGGCGTGCATCGGCATCACGGCGCTGGCGCCAGCGGCGAACTGGATCTCGGCCATGCTATGGAACGACCGGCACAAACCCTCCCAGACATAAGGCGAAAGCTGATAGTCGAGTACCGGCGTGCCGTCACCGCGCAATTCGACACTGCCGCCGGGGCTGTCCGGGTGAAAGCCGTCGCGCAGCAGCGCGAGCATGGCGTGGGTATGGGGCAGGTTGGCCATGTGTTGGGCATTTTCCTGACCGAAGCCGCCGAGCAGCGTTGTCGCCAGCGCCGGGTGCAGAGGTGGCACCTCCAGTTTGTAGCCGATCTTGCCGGTGGTGCCGTCCTTCCATTGAAAATGATCGGAGTAGATGGATTGCGGCGCCCCGTAGAACGGGTTGATGACCTCATCGAACAGCCCGGCGGACATGTTCACCACGTGCAGGAATGTCCGTTTGCCCAGCCGTTTATGCGGGTCGGGCGCGTCCGAGCGCAATAACAGCGCCGGGCTGTTGATTCCACCGCCAGCCAGCACGTAATGCCGTGCCTTTACCGTGATGCGGCGGCCAGTGGGCTCGACACAGCGTTCGTCCATGGCCACGCATTGCAGGCCGGTCACCTTGTCGCCATTGATCAGGAGCTTTTCGGCACGGGCCAGGTAGAGCAATTGGCCGCCCTTTTCCAGCGTGGCCGGAATGGTCGTGACCATCATCGATTGTTTGGCGTTGGTCGGGCAGCCCATGCCGCAATAACCGAGGTTCCAGCAGCCGCGCACATTGCGCGGAATCACATGCCAGCTGTAGCCCAGCTGTTCGCAGCCCTTGCGGATCACGTCATTGTTGGCATTGGGCGGCACCTGCCACGGGGCAACGCCCAGGCGCTGCTCCATCTTCTCGAACCAGGGCGCCATCTCGGCCACCGAGTGGCCTTTGACGTTGTGCTCTTTGGCCCAGTGTTCCAGGGTCGGCTCCGGGGTGCGGAAACTGGAGGTCCAGTTGATCAGCGTGGTGCCGCCCACTGCCCGGCCCTGGAGGATGGTGATCGCGCCATCCTTGCTCATGCGGCCGATGCCTTCCTGATACAGGCTGGCGTAGGCCTGGTCTTCGAGCAGCTTGAAGTCGCTGCTGGTCTTGAGCGGGCCTTCCTCAATCAGCAATACCTTGTAGCCGGCCTCGCTGAGGATTTCGGCCGTGGTTCCGCCACCGGCGCCGCTGCCGATGATCGCCACGTCCGCTTCAAGGGCCAGGTCCTGCTCCAGTTGCGAACCGTTGTAGGTTTTCCAGCCACGGGCCATGCCTTCGCGGAACGGATCGGGTACGGGCATCTTGGGGGTCTCTTGTTATTTTGGGGGTAGGTGGTGATGCGGATGGCGCCTTCGCGGGCAAGCCTCGCTCCTACAGCGAACGGGTCTGCACAGTTTCAAACCGCAGGCGGCCCGGGATATCCGCAATGCGCCCAGGATTCCTTGCGTCCATACCAGGCCATCATCACCAGTTGCAGCAATGAGTTGTGACCCATGCGCAGCAAACTCAACGAGCTGTTTTCCCAGCGCTCCAGGAAGTGCCGGATGTTTTCGGCGCCGGCGTTTTCCCAACTGCCCCAAATGCCGGTCAGTGGTCCGCGAGTCACTGCCATGCCCAGCACATCGAACAATTGCCGGGTCAGCTTGAGCATTTCCGGCGACAGGTGAGCGAGGTTGTAGTCCAGGCTTTTCAACGTGCCATCGATGGCGTCCGGCAGGTGCTCCACGGCCACGGCGCCGTCGAGCATTACCGGGATCAGCGCCCTTAGAAACGGCAGGTCGGTATTTCGCAGTGCTGCGAAACCGCTGGCTGCAATGCTCGAAGAACAGCCACTGAGACTGGCCCCCAACCCGGCGGTGGCGAGAAAGGCGCTGGCGCCGAGGCTGAACTTGAGCAGCCCGCGCCGTGACAGCGCGGGAGTACCGGACAAGCTTGGGTTCATTATTGTTATTACCCGAGGTTGATGATCGTTAGCGGATGAACAACTTCTGGATCAGTTTCTGGATGGATTTTCCATACGGCGGGTAAATCAGCTTCGCCGCGTTGAAGCGCTGCTTGATCAGCACACCCTTGGCCTTGCTGAAGGTCAGGAAACCCTCGTGGCCATGGTAATGGCCCATGCCCGAAGGGCCGATGCCGCCGAACGGCATGTCGTCCTGGGCGACGTGCAGCAAGGTGTCGTTCAGGCACACGCCGCCGGAATGGGTTTCATGAAGCACGCGATTCTGCTCGCGCTTGTCGTAGCCGAAGTAATACAGCGCCAGGGGGCGAGGGCGCTGATTGATGTAGACGAATGCCTGATCAAGATCCTTGTACGGCACGATTGGCAGCAAGGGGCCGAAGATTTCGTCCTGCATCACGGTCATTTCATCGTTGACGTTGAGCAGCAGGCTATGGCCCATGCGCCGTCCCTGACCCTGTTCGAACATTGGAATCAGCAACGCACCCTTGCTGGTGGCATCGCTGATATAGCTGTTGAGTCGGGCCAGTTGTCGGTCATTGATGATCGCGGTGTAGTCCGGGTTATCGACCAGCGTCGGGTAAAAGCCGCGAACGGTTTGACGATAGGTCTCGACAAACGCGCCAACGCGTTCTTCGGGCACCAGCACATAGTCGGGGGCCACGCAGGTTTGCCCCGCGTTGAGGGTCTTGCCGAATGCGATACGTTCGGCGGCGTCCTTGAGCGGTACATCGCGCGACACAATGGCCGGCGACTTGCCGCCCAGCTCCAGAGTGACCGGTGTCAGGTTCTCCGCCGCCGCGCGCATGACGTGCTTGCCGATGCTGGTGGCGCCGGTGAACAGCAAGTGATCGAAGCGCAGCCTTGAAAACGCCACGCCGATATCGGACTCACCCAGCACGACGCAAACCAGGTCCTGGGGAAAGATCCGTCCCAACAGTTCCTTGAGCAACAAACCGGTGGCCGGGGTCGATTCGCTGAGCTTGAGCATCACCCGATTGCCCGCCGACAACGCACCGACCAGAGGTCCGATGGCCAGGTACAGCGGGTAGTTCCACGGCACGATGACACCGACCACGCCCAACGGCTGATAGACCACTTTGGCCGCCGCTGGCTGGAAGGCCATGCCGACCTTGCGCCGCGACGGGCGCATCCAGCCTTTGAGGTGACGGCTGGCGTAGTGGATACCGTGCAGACTGGGCATCAGCTCCGCGAGCAGGGTTTCATCGGCGCTGCGGTGGCTGAAATCCTGGCTGATTGCATCGATCAAGGCCTGGCGCTCGCTGTTCAGCAGGTCGCGCAACGCCTTGAGCCATTGCTGGCGCTGACCGGCGGGCGGCATCGGGTTGGCGGCATAGGCGGCGCGTTGCGCATCGAACAGGGCGTGAAGCTCATCCAGAGGCTGCTGCAGCGCTTGCAGGTAGGAAATTTCAGCGGTCATGGTCGGCTCCGGGTTTATTGTAATGAGGTGTTTTTTAGAGCCTATACTCTAAAAAGTCAAATGACATCCCGGCTAAGCTTTGTTTTATCCATTGCCGGATAGGTCGTAAGATGCCCATCAACGCACTCTGAATTAAAGCTCAAGCCATGGCCCCACGGATCAAAACCAGCGAGCGCATCGTGCAGAACAGCCTGGAGCTGTTCAATCAGCAGGGCGAGCGCAGCATCAGCACCAACCACATCGCGGCCCACATGGAAATTTCCCCGGGCAACCTGTACTACCACTTCCCTAACAAGCAGGCGATTATCGCCGTGCTGTTCAGCGAGTACGAAAGCCTGGTGGACAGCTTCCTGCGCCCGCCTCAGGGGCGTGCGGCCACGGTCGAGGACAAGCGTTTCTACCTCAAGGAGCTGCTCTCGGCGATGTGGCGTTACCGGTTTCTGCATCGCGATCTGGAGCACCTGCTCGATAGCGACCCGGATCTGGCCGGCCGCTATCGGCGCTTTTCCCAGCGCTGCCTGATCCAGGGAGCGGCCATCTACGACGGCTTTGTCGCGGCCGGCATCCTGAAAATGGATCGGGTGCAAATCGAGTCCCTGACCCTCAATGCCTGGATCATTCTCACGTCCTGGGTGCGTTTTCTGTGCACCACGCGGGAAAACTCCAGTCACCTCAGCGAGCAGGCGATCAAACGCGGCGTTTATCAGGTGCTCGTGCTGGAGGCCGGCTTCGTCACGGAGCAATCGCGAGATGAGGTCAACGCATTGTTTGAGGAGTTCTACGTGCCGCTGGCGCAGGCACTCGAAGAGCTTTGAATCATCTGAAGTGAATGACTACAGGAGCCTGTTATGCCCATTGCGCAACTGATCAGCCCGCAAGCGTTGGACCTGAAAAAGGAACAGCCGGGGCTGGTGATTCTGGATTGTCGTTTTGCCCTCGAAGACCCGGATTACGGTCAGCGCAGCTATGCCGAAGGCCACATCGCCGGGTCGGCTTATGCCGATCTGGAGCGTGATCTCAGTGGAAAAATCATCAAAGGCGTGACCGGGCGCCATCCCTTGCCCGAGCCGGCGGACTTGATCGAACGCCTGCAATCCTTTGGCCTCGATAACGACAGTGAAGTGATTCTGTATGACGACGGCCCTGGTGCATACGCCGCGCGGGCCTGGTGGTTGCTGGCCTGGCTGGGCAAGCGCGATGGCGTGTTCATCCTCGATGGCGGGCTCAAGGCCTGGCACGCAGCCGGTCTGCCCCTGAGTCTGGACCCGCCATCGAGCGCCCGTGGCACGTTCAAAGGCGTGCCGGACCCTTCATTGTTGCGCAGTGCCGAGCAGTTGCAGAAGCGCCTCGGTCAGCCCGAGCTGACGCTCATCGACGCCCGTGCCTTGCCGCGCTTCAAGGGCGAGGTGGAGCCTATCGACCCGGTTGCCGGGCACATTCCCGGTGCGCAATGCGCGGCATTCACCGACAACCTGGGCAGCGATGGACGCTTTCTGCCCGCCGACCAACTCAAGCAGCGGTTTGCCGAGAAGCTGGGCGGTCGTCCGGCGGATGGTCTGATTGCGTATTGCGGGTCCGGCGTGACGGCCTGCCATAACCTGTTTGCATTGTGTCTGGCGGGTTATCCGTTGGGTGCCTTGTATGCCGGGTCGTGGAGTGAGTGGATTAACGATCCTGCGCGGGGCATTGCCACAGGCGAGTAATCACCACGAAAACCTGTGGGAGCGAGCCTGCTCGCGATTACGATCCATCAGTCACACCCTGGTCGACTGATACTCCGCTATCGCGAGCAGGCTCGCTCCCACATCAAAGGTTTTTGGTCAGCAGTTGCCGGGCGCTTCGATAGGCCGCCGGCCCAACCCCATACACCTGCTTGAACTGCCGGCTCAGGTGACTCTGATCGGCAAAGCCCAGTTGCATGGCGACCTCCACTGGCAGGCAACCGCCTTGCAGCAATGCCCGCGCCCGGGCGATGCGCTGTTGCATGAGCCAGGTGTGCGGCGGCATGCCGGTAGCGCGACGAAACACGCGGGCGAAATGGAAGGGTGACAGGTTCACCGCCGTCGCCAGCTCCTCCAGCGACGGTGGCGCCGCCAGTTGCGTGTGCAACAACTCCTTGGCCAGCGTCACTGCCCGGTGCTCCTTGCCCGGCTTACCCGCCTGCACAACCCCCGCATGACGTTGCAACAACGACAGCATCAGTTCGCGCCAGACCGTTTGCTGTTGCAGGGCGGTAGAGGGTGTTTCCAGCAGGCGATGCAATTGGCAGAAACCGTTGACCAGGTCGGGATCGCGGTACAGCGTGGCGCCGAATGCCGGCAGATTGTGGGTTGGCAGTTCGAGTTCAGCCAGCAAGGACAGGATCTGTCCGCTGTCCGGGTAGTACGCGCGGTACAGCCATCCGCCCTCCGTGCCTTTGTGACCGGTGTGCAATTCGTCTGGATTGATCAGTACCAGCGTGCCGCTGCCTGCCAGGTGTTCTGCGCCGCGATAACGATAACGCTGGGCACCGGCCATGATCATGCCGATCACGTAGCCGTCATGTACGTGAGGCGCGAAACGTTGTTCGATGTACCGCGCCGACAACAACTCGACGCCGGCCAATGGCGCGGTTTGCCAGAAATGAATCGATTCGCCTTGAGCGCTTTCCATTGTCCTAAACGCGTCCTGCGCCGGCCAGCCACTGGGGAATGCGCCGTTCCAGGTAGTACCCCGGCTGCCTGACCGAACCGTCCACGAACCCGACATGCCCCCCTTTGCTCTGCAACTCGAACTGTGTGCTGGTGGACAGCTCATCAGGCAGCGGCAAGCTGTGGGGAAACACGAAAGGATCGTCCGCGGCGTGAATGATCAAGGTCGGCGTACGGATTTCCCCAAGGAAATAGCGGCTCGATGCGCGGCGGTAGTAGTCGTGGGCGTCGGCAAAGCCATTGAGCGGCGCGGTGACCCGGCCATCGAAATCCCAGAACGTGCGCAAGTTTTCCAGTGAGCCGAGCGCCGCGAGCGTCGCCAGGTCCTCCTCGCGTCCGTCCCGTTGAAACTGGCGTTGCTTGTTCTTGATGTAGGCCAGCATCTCGCGCATGAAATGCGCCTGATAGACCTTTGAAAAGCCCTGGCCGATACGGTCGGCGCACTGGTCCAGGCGAAACGGCACCGACACCGCAACCGCGCCGAGCACGCCGCTGTCGCTGCCGGATTCGCCGAGGTGCTTGAGCAGCACGTTGCCACCCAGGGAGTATCCGACCGCATACAGCGGTGCCAGTGGCCGTTTGGCGCGCAAATGCCTGATGGTTTCGGCCAGGTCTTCGCTGGCACCGGAATGGTAGCTGCGTGGCAGCAGATTGGGTTCGCCGGAACAACCGCGCCAGTTCAGGGCGACGCTGGCCCAGCCCTTGTCCCCCAAGGCTTTTTGTATGCCGGCCACGTAGGGTGAATTCGACGAGCCGGTGAGACCGTGCAACACCAGCACCAGCGGCGCTTCGAGGCTATGCGGCCCATGCCAGTCGAGGTCGAGGAAGTCGCCATCCTCGAGCCACAGGCGTTCACGTTCGCGGTCGATATGGGTGGTCTTGCGCCAAAGCGGTCCCCACAAGGTCTGCAAGTGCGGATTGCCAAGGCCGAAGGCAGGGACGAAGCATTCTGACGGATGAGGCACGATCGTTCTCGAAGCAGCGGCGCATGCATCGACGATGTTTGCGCCTTGTACTGGCCGGTCAATCAACCGGCGATTTCTGTCATACGTTGCCACAAGGAATAATAGACCCGCCCGGACTTTTGTTCCCGATGCAGCCGCCAGTTACCCGGCAGGCCAAGGGTCGAGGGAGCGGTTTCGCTTTCGGTGTATACCCAGGCATCCTCGGCCAGCCATTGGCGCTCTTCGAGCAACGTGCAAACGGCAGGCAGCAGGTCCTGGTTGAACGGTGGGTCGAGGAACACCAGGTCATAAGCCGTTGCAGGCTGGGTTTCCAGATAACGCAGGGCATCGGCGGTCTGGACATGGCCGGTGGTGCAGCGCAGCGTGCCCAGGTGCTCCTTGAGGCTGGACACCGCGAGGCTGCTGGCATCCAGCGCCTGGCCCATGGCCGCGCCACGGGACAAGGCCTCCAGGAACAGCGCACCGCTGCCAGTGAACGGGTCGAGTACCTTGGCGCCCGGTACGTAGGGCGCAAGCCAGTTGAACAGCGTTTCGCGCACCCGGTCCGGCGTTGGGCGCAGGCCAGGGGCGTCGGGGAAGCTCAATTTGCGGCTGCGCCATTCGCCGCCGATGATGCGCAGTTGGTTGATGCCGTTGTGCAGTTTTTGCGCAGGCTTTCTTGGGTTGGCCATTAATGCTCCGGAACCCCGAGCGGTTGCTCGGCAGGTTTATCAGTAGGGGCCGGTAACGGCTTTTGCGGCACGGTCGGGCCAGCGCTGACGATGACCATTTTATCCGTGCTCAGGTGTTTGTTCAGTGCGGTCCTGACTTGCTCGACAGTCAGGTTCTGCGACTGCTGCATGAAGTCTTCCAGATGGCTCAACGGCAGGTTGTAGAAGCCGATTGCGCCCAGTTGGCCGACGATATCGGCATTGCTGGCGGTGGACAGCGGGAAGCTGCCGGCCAGCTCGCGCTTGGCATCGTCGAGTTCTTTTTCGGTCGGGCCGGTTTTAAGGTAGTCGGCCAGGACATCCTGCACCAGTTTGAGGGTGCCCTCGCTCATTTCGGCACGGGTTTGCAGGTTGATCATGAACGGACCACGTACCTGCATCGGAGTGAAGCCCGAGTACACGCCGTACGACAGGCCACGCTTCTCGCGCACTTCGCTCATCAGTCGAGTGCCGAAGCCACCACCACCGAGGATCTGGTTGCCCATGGACAGTGCCGCATAGTCCGGATCATCACGGTCGATACCCAGTTGCGCGAGTATCAGGTTGGTCTGCTTTGAAGGGAATTCGATGTGGCTGACGCTGGCCTTGGGCTCGGTCGGCTGGGCGATTTTCGGCAGGGCCGGACCTTTGGGCAGTGCGGAGGAAACCTGGGCGGCAATGGCTTCAGCTTCCGGGCGGGACAAGTCGCCGACCAGTGCAATCACGACGTTACCTGCCGCATAGGCTTTTTCATGGAATGCGCGCAATTGCGCCTGGGTTATGGCCGGAACGGTTTTCGCCGTGCCATCGCTGGCGTGCGCGTAGGGATGATCGCCGTACAAACGGTCCATCAACTCAAGGCTGGCCAGTTTACCGGGGTTCTGTTTCTGATATTCGAAGCCGGCGAGCATCTGGTTCTTGATGCGGGTAAGGGAATCGGCGGGGAAGGTCGGTTTGCCGACGACCTCAGCGAACAGCTTCAACGCCGGCTCGCGTTTGTCCGTCGCGCTGAGGCTGCGCAAGGATGCTACGGCCATGTCTTTGTAGGCACCGTTGCCGAAATCGGCGCCCAGGCCCTCGAAGCCCTGGGCGATGGCACTGACATCCTTGCCGGCCACACCCTCATTGAGCATGGCGTTGGTCAGCAGCGCCAGGCCCGGTGCGTTGCCGTCCTGGCTGCTGCCGGCGGCGAAGATCAGGCGCATGTCGAACATCGGCAGCTCGCGGGCTTCGACGAACAGCACCTTGGCGCCTTCGGCGGTGCTCCACGTCTGTACGTCGAGTTTGCGGTGGCTTGGCGCCTTGCCGTTGAGTTCCGTCAGCGATTGCAGCTTCTGGCTGGCCTTGGCCTTGTCCAGGGCTTCGCTGGCAACGGATTCGCCGGTCCTGGAGAAATAAAAGGCGGCGGACCCGATCAGGGCAGCCGCAATCAGGCCGAGCAGGGCTGCGCGGGATTTTTTGACTTCACTCATGAGGCGTCTCCTCTGGCAGTACATGGGCGACGCTGAGACGTTCGCGGGTGAAATACAGCTTGGCGGCGTTTTGGATATCTTGTGGTGTCACGCTTTCCAGGTCCGCCAGTTCGGTGTCCATCAGTCTCCAGGACAGGCCGACGGTTTCCAGTTGGCCGATAGCGGTGGCCTGGCTGCTGATCGAGTCGCGCTCGTAGACGAGTCCGGCGATGACCTGGGCGCGCACGCGCTCCAGCTCCTCGGTGGACGGTGCGGTGGTTTTCAGCTGTTCAAGCAGCTTCCACAAGCCGGCTTCCGCCTGAGCCATGGTTTTGTGTTTCTGGCTGTTGGGCGTTGCCGACAGGGTAAACAGGCTGTCGCCCCGGGTGTAGGCGTCGTAACTCGACGAACCACCGGAGACCAGTTCTTCGCCGCGCTCCAGTTGAGTCGGGATGCGTGCGCTGTAGCCGCCGTCGAGCAGGGCGGCAATCAGGCGCAGGGCGTTGACCGAGCGTTTGTCTTGCGCGGTGGCGATGCTTGGCACGTTGAAGGCCAGCATCAGGCTCGGCAATTGGGTTTTCACGTGCAGGGTTATCTGGCGCTCGCCGGGTTCGGCCAGCTCCAGCGGGATTTTCGCCGGTGGCACCGCGCGTTTCGCGACCGGGCCGAAATAGCGTTGGGCAAGGGTTTTGACTTCATCGGGTGTCACGTCGCCGACCACCACCAGGGTGGCATTGTTCGGTGCGTACCAGGATTCATACCAGTGGCGCAGCTCTTCGACTTTCATGCGCTCCAGGTCCGCCATCCAGCCGATGGTCGGCGTGTGATAGCCGCTGGCCGGATAGGCCATGGCCTTGAAGCGCTCGTAGGCCTTGGACATTGGTTTGTCGTCGGTACGCAAGCGACGCTCTTCCTTGATGACTTCGATCTCCCGGGCGAATTCGTCCGGTGGCAGGCGCAGGCTGGCCATGCGGTCGGCTTCCAGTTCGAAGGCCACGCCCAGGCGGTCGCGGGCCAGCACCTGGTAATACGCGGTGAAATCGTCGCTGGTAAAGGCGTTTTCCTCGGCGCCGAGGTCGCGCAGGATCAGCGATGCCTCGCCGGGACCGACTTTCTCGCTGCCCTTGAACATCATGTGTTCCAGGGCATGGGACAGGCCGGTCTGGCCGGGTGTCTCGTAGCTGGAGCCGACTTTGTACCAGATCTGGGAAACCACCACGGGGGCGCGATGGTCTTCGCGCACGACGACCTTCAAGCCATTGTCGAGGGTAAATTCGTGTGTGGGTTGTGGGTCGGCAGCCAGGGCTGAGAGAGGCAGACAAACTGTGCTGAGCAGCAGGCCTGCGGCACGGCGGGCTAGAGCATTCATTCGTGTTTAAACCTGTTGGGCTGTCCGCTTGGTCTTAGCCTAGGCGGGCGAGGAGGTGCTAGGATAACGGTCCGTTTTACTGGCGGCCACGCCTATCAGGCCTTTGATCGGCCGGAAGGTTGTATGGGTTACCGGCACAAGCTTTGAGTTTGTCAGCTAAACTCTGCGTTTTCGCCGAAAATGCCGTTCCAGTCCTTCGAATTTAGTCGACCTTTGAGGTGCTGTTCGCTCCTCGACAAATTGTTGCGCGTGAACAAGCTGGGTCAAACACAGTCTGTTCTGCATCGAATATTCAATTGCCGGGGCGCCCGATGGCGCGTCGCTACCGTGAGATAGCCGTCCTCCATGTTTGGTTCCAACGACGACAAGAAGACCCCAGCCCCGGCTGGCGAAAAGAAAAGCCTGTTCGGATGGCTGCGCAAAAAGCCGCAGGAGCCTGTTGTCGAACAGCCGCAAACCATTGCCGAGCCGGCCCCTGCACCTTTGAAGCAAGCAGAGCCTGCACCGGTTGTATCGCCCGTTACCGAGCCGGTGCTGCAACCGGCCAGCGAGCCTGCCGTTGAAGTCACGGCTCAAACGCCTCAGGTCCAGGCTGCCGAGCCCTGGCTGACCTTGCCAGTGGCGGAAGAACCGGTTGCCCTGGTCGAGGATGAACAGGCACCCCATGTCACTCCGCCGATTCCTGCTCCTGCCCGGGCGCCCGAACCGGTTGTCGCGCCCGTTGTGCAGAGCCCGCCAGTCATCACTCCTCCGGCTGCTCCGATCGTTCAGGCGCCTGCACCTGCACCTGTTATTGCTCCTGTTGTCGCCGCACCGGTTGAAGCCCCGGTTGAACCGGTACGCACCGAGGAAGCCAAGGCCGGCTTCTTTGCACGCCTCAAGCAAGGCCTGTCCAAGACCAGCGCCAGCATCGGTGAAGGCATGGCCAGCCTGTTTCTGGGCAAGAAGGCCATTGATGACGATCTGCTCGACGACCTCGAAACCCGTCTGCTGACCGCCGATGTGGGCGTCGAGGCCACTTCGGTGATTATTCAGCGCCTGACTCAGAAGGTTGCGCGCAAAGAACTGGCCGATTCCGACGCGCTGTACAAGTCTCTGCAAGGCGAGTTGGCGGCGATGCTCAAGCCTGTCGAGCAGCCGTTGAAAATCGTCGCCCAGAACAAGCCATTCGTGATTCTGGTGGTTGGCGTCAACGGCGCCGGCAAAACCACCACCATCGGCAAACTGGCCAAGAAACTCCAGCTGGAAGGCAAGAAAGTCATGCTTGCCGCCGGCGACACGTTCCGCGCCGCGGCGGTCGAGCAATTGCAGGTCTGGGGGGAGCGCAACAAGATCCCGGTCATCGCCCAGCACACCGGTGCCGATTCGGCTTCGGTGATCTTCGACGCCGTGCAGGCCGCCAAGGCCCGTGGCATCGATGTACTGATTGCCGATACCGCCGGTCGACTGCACACCAAAGACAACCTGATGGAAGAATTGAAAAAGGTTCGTCGAGTGATCGGCAAGCTCGATGCCGACGCACCGCACGAGGTGTTGCTGGTGCTTGACGCCGGTACTGGTCAGAACGCCATCAACCAGGCCAAGCAGTTCAACCAGACCGTCGAATTGACCGGCCTGGCGCTGACCAAGCTGGACGGCACGGCCAAGGGCGGGGTGATCTTCGCCCTGGCCAAGCAGTTTGGTTTGCCGATCCGCTATATCGGCGTCGGCGAAGGCATCGATGATTTGCGTACCTTTGAAGCTGAGCCCTTTGTCCAGGCATTGTTTGCCGAACGGGAGCGTTCATGATTCGTTTCGAACAGGTCGGTAAGCGCTATCCGAACGGTCACGTCGGCTTGCATGAGCTGAGCTTTCGAGTCCGCAGGGGCGAATTCTTGTTTGTCACCGGTCACTCGGGTGCCGGCAAAAGCACCCTGTTGCGGTTGTTGCTGGCCATGGAGCGCCCGACCAGTGGCAAATTGCTGCTTGCCGGGCAGGACCTGAGCACCATCAGCAACGCGCAGATTCCGTTTTTACGCCGGCAGATCGGCGTGGTTTTTCAGAATCACCAACTGCTGTTTGATCGTACGGTGTTCAACAACGTCGCCCTGCCATTGCAGATCCTTGGCCTGTCCAAAGCCGAAGTCGCCAAGCGCGTGGACTCGGCGCTGGAGCGCGTGGCGCTATCGGACAAGGCCGAACTGTACCCCGGCGATCTGTCTACCGGGCAGCAACAGCGCGTCGGCATTGCCCGAGCCATCGTTCACCGTCCGGCCTTGCTGCTGGCGGACGAACCGACCGGTAACCTCGACCCGCGTCTGGCGGCGGAAATCATGGGTGTATTTGAAGATATCAATCGTCTGGGTACCAGCGTGCTGATCGCCAGTCACGACCTGGCGCTGATCGCGCGTATGCGCCATCGCATGCTGACCTTGCAGCGCGGCCGATTGATCGGTGACGGGGAGGCCGGCGAATGAGTGCGACACGCAGCCCAAAGGTTTCCGAGCGCGTGGCCCCAAAGGCTGCCGATCCGCAGCCGGGCAAGAAAAAACACGACGATGATGACGGTCCGGATTTCGCCACGTTGTTCCGTGCCTGGATCGAAAGCCATCGTGCCAGTCTGGTCGACAGTTTGCGTCGCCTGGGCAAGCAACCCATTGGCAGCTTCTTCACCTGCATGGTGATGGCAGTGGCGCTGAGCCTGCCTATGGGGCTGTCACTTTTGCTAAGCAACGTCGAGCGTCTGGGCGGGTCCTGGCAGCGTGCGGCGCAGATTTCCCTGTACCTGGAACTTGAAGCAAGCCCGGCTGAGGGCGAAGCACTGCGTGAGCAGATCAAGCGCATTCCCGGCGTGGCCGATGCCGAATATGTGGGTCGGGATCAGGCGCTCGAGGAGTTCCAGCAACAGTCCGGCCTTGGCGAAGCGCTCAAGGAACTGCCGGAAAACCCCCTGCCAGGCGTGGTTTTGGTCACGCCGAAGGAAGTCGACAAGCCGGCTCTTGAAGCATTAAGACAAAAACTTTCCGAGTTGCCGAAGGTACAACAGGCGCAGCTTGATTTAGTCTGGGTCGAGCGTCTGGCAGCGATTCTCAAGCTGGGTGACCGTTTTGTCTTCGGTCTGACCGTGCTTCTGGTTTCTGCATTACTTTTGGTGATAGGCAATACCATTCGTCTTCATATTGAAAACCGCCGCACAGAGATAGAAGTGATTAAACTCGTCGGTGGCACTGACAGCTATGTGCGCAGGCCCTTCCTTTATATGGGCGCGCTCTATGGTTTTGGTGCGGGGATTCTTTCCTGGGGCGTATTGGCGTTCGGCCTGAACTGGTTGAACGAAGCGGTCGTCGGGCTGGCCGGTTTGTACGGCAGTGATTTCGCGCTGGCCGGAGTACCGGTAGCCGACGGTCTGTCTCTCTTGCTTGGCGCGGTGCTGTTGGGGTATATCGGTGCATGGATTGCAGTCGCTCGCCACCTGCGGGAGCTTGCGCCAAAGTAATATCATTTTGCTCGTATTGACCTTTCAGTTTTTATGGGAACTTGTCCTGCGGTTTCCGGTCAATTTTCGCAGTGCGTAACTGCACGAGTTATGTAAGTCGGAGGTTTTTTCGTATGACCAATTCTTTGCAGCCTGCATATGCTCTGGTCCCGGGTGCGAACCTGGAGGCCTATGTGCACACGGTGAACAGCATCCCGTTGCTGTCGCCGGAGCAGGAGCGTGAACTGGCCGAGAGTCTCTACTATGAGCAGGATCTTGAGGCGGCTCGGCAGATGGTGCTAGCCCACTTGCGTTTTGTCGTACATATCGCCCGTAGCTATTCCGGCTACGGTCTGGCTCAGGCAGACCTGATCCAGGAAGGCAACGTCGGCCTGATGAAGGCTGTGAAACGTTTCAATCCAGAGATGGGCGTGCGCCTGGTGTCCTTTGCCGTGCACTGGATCAAGGCGGAAATCCACGAATTCATCCTGCGCAACTGGCGGATCGTGAAGGTTGCGACCACCAAGGCCCAGCGCAAGCTGTTCTTCAACCTGCGTAGCCAGAAAAAGCGTCTGGCCTGGCTGAACAACGAGGAAGTCCATCGCGTGGCGGAGAGCCTCGGTGTGGAGCCGCGGGAAGTGCGCGAGATGGAAAGTCGCCTGACCGGCCACGACATGGCCTTCGATCCGGCTGCCGAAGCCGACGACGACAGCGCGTTCCAGTCGCCGGCCAACTATCTGGAAGACCATCGGTATGACCCGGCGCGTCAACTGGAAGATGCCGACTGGAGTGACAACTCCAATCACAACCTGCACGAAGCGCTGGAAGTGCTGGACGACCGCAGTCGCGATATTCTCTACCAGCGTTGGCTGGCAGAAGAAAAAGCCACGCTGCACGACCTGGCGCAAAAGTACAACGTGTCGGCCGAGCGTATTCGCCAGCTTGAAAAGAGCGCGATGAACAAGCTCAAGTTGTCGATTGCTGCGTAACGTGCGAGCAGGCAATAAAAAACGCCCCGATCAATGATCGGGGCGTTTTTGTTTATTTAGCTTGCTTTGCCTTTGTGGGAGCGAGCCTGCTCGCGATGGCGTCGTATCAGGCAGCGTATTGAATCAGTTGTAACGCTATCGCGAGCAGGCTCGCTCCCACAGGTATATGCCGTGCACAGTCACTGTGCCCAAGGCGCCCGCCGCGAATCATTGAGCTCCACCAGATAGCTATCGCCACCCAGCTGACTCATTTGTCGCCGAATCCAGCTGGCCCGCCGCGACACGTATGAGGTGGGATGGCTGGCGCTCCATACCCGCGGGTTCGGTAACACCGCCGCCAGCAAACTGGCCTGCTGCCGGGACAGGGCGCGGGCACTGATGCCGAAGTGGTGTCTGGCCGCGGCTTCGGCACCGAACACGCCGTCGTCCCATTCGACGCTGTTGAGGTACACCTCAAGAATCCGCTGCTTGGGCCAGAACACTTCAATCAATGTGGTGAACCAGGCTTCCAGTCCCTTGCGCAACCAGCTTCGGCCGGACCACAGGAACAGGTTTTTCGAAACCTGCTGGCTCAGGGTGCTGGCTCCGCGGATTGTCCCGCCCAGTTCATTGTGGGCCAGGGCGGCCTTGATCGCGCCGAAGTCGAATCCCCAGTGCTCCGGGAATTTCTGGTCTTCGCCGGCAATCACCGCGACCTTCAGTTCATCGGAGATCTCATCCCATGGCTTCCAGGTGCGTTGCAGGTCAATGGGCTCGCCATCGACCCAGGATTCGATCTTGCGTTCGACCATCAGGGTCGTGCCCGGTGGTGGCACGAAGCGAAAAATCAGCACCAGCAAAATGCTGCCGGCCATGAACCAGAGCACGGCCTTGGTGAAACGACGCAAATATGAACGCAGCATAGAATGGCTTGGCCGAACCCGTTGAGCGGGCCATTATACAGACCCTGTTGATCGAGTCTGACTGGAGTTCTCCATGCTGCGTGGCTTTCTGATGCTGGCCGCTTTTTTCGGCTTCACCGGTGTCGGTCTTGGCGCCTTTGCCGCCCACGGCCTGAAAAGCCGCTTGAGTGCCGAGTATCTGGCGATCTTTCAAACCGGCGTTACCTATCAATTGGTTCACACCCTGGCGCTATTTGGAGTGGCGCTGCTTGCCACGCAGATCCAGGGCCGGTTGGTCACCTGGGCCGGCATTTCATTCAGCCTCGGTATCCTGCTGTTTTCCGGCAGCCTGTACCTGTTGACCACGATCGGCCTCGGCAAGCTCGGTATCATCACGCCGTTCGGTGGTCTGTTTTTCCTGATCGGCTGGGTGTGCCTGGGACTTGCCGCCTGGCGCCTGCCGCTTACCGCCTGACGCTTGTTGCTGACCTTTGGGTCACGATCGGGCTAGAATGCCAGCCCCAAAAAATGATGGCGGCATTGCGCATGCGCATTCAGTTGAACGGCGAATCCTTTGAACTGCCCGACGGTGAAACCGTTGCGGCCCTGCTGACCCGTCTGGATCTGACCGGACGCCGGGTGGCGGTCGAACTCAATCTGGATATCGTCCCGCGCAGTCAGCATGCCGATACCACGCTCAACGACGGCGATAATGTCGAAGTGGTGCACGCCATCGGCGGCGGCTAGCCGTCTGGCCCAAGGGCCGACAAAATTCTGCAAGTACCTCACCCCTACAGAGGATTTCCCATGAGCATCGTTCGTAGCGACAAGCCTTTCGTTCTGGCCGGTCGTACTTACCAGTCGCGTTTGCTGGTTGGTACCGGCAAGTACCGTGACATGGAAGAAACCCGTTTGGCCATCGAAGCTTCGGGCGCCGAAATCGTCACCTTCGCCGTACGTCGCACCAACCTCGGCCAGATTGAGGGTGAGCCGAACCTGCTCGAAGTGCTGTCGCCGGATCGCTACACCTTCCTGCCGAATACCGCCGGTTGCTACGACGCCGTCGAGGCTGTGCGTACCTGCCGCCTGGCCCGCGAGCTGCTCGACGGCCACAACCTGGTGAAGCTGGAAGTGCTGGCCGACCAGAAAACCCTGTTCCCCAACGTAATCGAAACCCTCAAGGCCGCCGAATCGCTGGTCAAGGAAGGCTTCGACGTGATGGTCTACACCAGCGATGACCCGATCGTCGCCCGGCAACTGGCGGAAATCGGCTGCATCGCGGTCATGCCGTTGGCCGGTCTGATCGGTTCGGGCCTGGGCATCTGCAACCCGTACAACCTGCAGATCATCCTTGAAGAAGCCAAGATCCCGGTGCTGGTGGATGCCGGTGTCGGTACTGCGTCCGACGCCACCATCGCCATGGAGCTGGGTTGTGATGCGGTGCTGATGAACTCGGCCATTGCCCACGCCCAGCAGCCGATCATGATGGGCGAAGCCATGAAGCACGCCATCGTTGCCGGTCGCCTGGCCTATCTCGCCGGCCGCATGCCGAAAAAACTCTATGCCAGCGCCTCTTCGCCGCTGGATGGTCTGATCAAGTAAGAGCCATTGATGACTGAATCGAACGACACGCCAATCCAGACGGAAGAAGGCGACGAGCGCCAACACCGCCGCATCAAGAGTTTCGTGATGCGCGCAGGGCGCATGACCGAAGGCCAGCAACGCGGCCTGGAGCAGGGCGCGCCGCTGTACGTGCTGCCGCTGGCCGACGCGCCGGTGGACTTCGACCAGGTGTTCGGCCGCTCGGCACCGCGCTCCCTGGAAATCGGTTTCGGCATGGGCCATTCGCTGCTGGAAATGGCTGCGGCTTCCCCGGACCAGGATTTCATTGGCGTGGAAGTGCATCGTCCCGGTGTCGGTGCGCTGCTCAATGGCGTACTGACCCAGGGCCTGACCAACCTGCGGGTTTACGATTGCGATGCGATCGAAGTGCTCAACCGCTGCGTGGCTGATAACAGCCTCGATCGCTTGATGCTGTTTTTCCCCGACCCCTGGCACAAGAGCCGTCACCACAAGCGCCGCATCGTCCAGGCGTCTTTCGCCGAACTGGTGCGCAGCAAGTTGAAAGTCGGCGGTATCCTGCACATGGCCACCGACTGGGAGCCGTACGCCGAGTACATGCTGGAAGTGATGAACGTCGCGCCGGGTTATCGCAACCTCGCCGAAGACGGCAAGTGCGTACCACGCCCGGCCGAACGCCCGATCACCAAGTTCGAACGCCGTGGCGAACGCCTTGGGCATGGCGTGTGGGATCTGAAGTTCGAAAAGCAGTCCTAAGTAACACGCAATCTGTAGGAGCGAGGCTTGCCCGCGAAGGGAGCGCTACGCGTGTAACTGATACACCGCGTTAGCGTTCTTCGCGGGCAAGCCTCGCTCCTACAGTTGTTTTGTATTCGGCAAAAAATCAGCGGCGGTCAGCGACCACGCCGATCAACACCAATACCACCAGCAATACCGGCGCAAGGCTGTAGTTGTTGAACTGGCTCAGGCCGCGAACGATCCATGGCGTGGCGTAGATCAGTGCGGCACCGCTGCCGATCATGCACAGCAGGGCCATCAGGGGGACGCGCAAGGCGCCGGCGATGCTGCCCAGGCGTTGCTCGACCCAGCTCTTGAAGTCCGCGCCGAACAGCACCAGCAGGCAGCCCACCAGGGCCAGGGCGATTTCCGAAAGATTGCTGCGGCTCCAGCGAGACACGGTGGCCAGCAGATCGAGTACCAAATCCATTCGATTTCCTTATGTCAGAAATTTCTGCAGCAAGTCATTGAGGAATAGCTGTCCGCGTTCGGTGGCCGCCAGACGTGACGGTTCGACCTGGAGCAGGCCGCTTTGTTCGGCTTCCTCGCGGCCTTCGGCAAGACTTTCCAGGGGCAGGCCGGTGCGCTCCGGATACAGTCGCGATTCCACACCGGCCGTCAGACGCAGCGCGTTCATCAGGAACTCGAAAGGCATCTCGTCATCGGCCAGGGCCTTCTCGCCCGCCAGAAATTGCTTCGCCGGGTTCAGGTAATCCTTCGGCAGGCGGGTCTTCCAGGTGCGCACGATGCGCCCGTCCGGGTGGCTGAGCTTGCCATGGGCGCCGGCACCAATGCCGATGAAATCGCCGAAGCTCCAGTAGTTGAGGTTATGCCGGGCCGCTCGGCCGGGTTGGGCGTAGGCCGACACTTCATACTGGGCGTAGCCGTGTTCGGCCAGCAGGGCCTGGCCGGCTTCCTGAATGTCCCACAGCGTGTCGTCTTCCGGCAGCGTCGGCGGCTGGTTCCAGAACACCGTGTTCGGCTCCAGGGTCAGCTGATACCAGGACAAATGGGTCGGCTTGAGCGCGATGGCCTGGCGCAGGTCGCTCAGGGCATCTTCCAGGGACTGGTCGGGCAAGCCATGCATCAGGTCCAGGTTGAAGTTGTCGAACCCGGCCTGGCGCGCCATGCCGGCAGCTCGTACCGCCTCGTCGCCATTGTGGATGCGGCCCAGCGCCTGGAGTTTTTCCTGCTGGAAGCTCTGGATGCCAATGGACAGGCGATTGATGCCCAGCGCGCGGTAGGCCTTGAACTTCTCTTGTTCGAAGGTTCCCGGATTGGCCTCCAGGGTGATTTCAATTTCACTGGCAAACGGGATGCGCTGTTCGACACCCTCAAGCAGGCGGCCCAGCGCCTGGGCGCTGAACAGACTGGGCGTGCCGCCACCGAAGAAGATCGAACTCAGCTCGCGGCCATGGACGGCATGCAGGTCCTGGTCAAGGTCGGCCAGCAACGCATCGACGTACTCTTCCTCCGGCAGCACCGGGCTTGCGGTGTGGGAGTTGAAGTCGCAATAAGGGCATTTGCGCACACACCACGGGATGTGGATGTAAAGCGCCAGGGGCGGCAGTACCGGCAAGGCCGCCCGAGTCGATTGCGCGCCGCCGAAGATCAGCGGCGACGCGGATGATTCAAGGGTCATTTCAGGCCCAGACGCTGGCGCAGCAGATCCATTGCACGGGCGCGGTGACTGATCTGGTTCTTGTCGGCAGGGCTCAGTTCGGCGCTGGAGCAATCGCGCTCCGGTACCCAGAACAGCGGGTCGTAGCCGAAGCCGTGTTCGCCACTGGCCTGGGTCAGGATGCGACCGTGCCACAAGCCTTCGCAGAGAATCGGCAGCGGATCGTCGGCATGGCGCACCAGGGCCAGTACGCAGACGAACTGTGCACCGCGCTCGGCCTCGGGCACATCCTTCAAGGCATCGAGCAGCTTAGCGTTGTTCGCTGCATCGCCCTTGCCGTCGGCGTAGCGCGCCGAATAGATGCCCGGCGCGCCACCGAGGAAGTCCACGGCCAGGCCGGAATCGTCGGCCAGCGCCGGAAGGCCGGAAATGCGCGCGGCATTGCGGGCCTTGAGGATGGCGTTCTCGACGAACGACAGACCGGTTTCTTCAGGCTCCACGCTGCTGAATTCGCCAATCGAGCGCAGTTGCACCGATTCGCCGAGCATGGCCTGGAGTTCCTTGAGTTTGCCGGCGTTGTGGCTGGCCAGTACGAGTTGCTTGAGGTTCATCATTCGCCGGGGAAAAGCTCTTGGTTGAAATTGATGGTGTTGATCTTGTCGCCGTTTTGCACCTTGATTTCAAAGGTGCGGGTTTCCTGTTGCTCCACCGGATACTGGGCGATGTAGTAGATCGCGCCCTGTTCGGTGATTTGCCGGAAATTCAGGGTCACGCTCTGGCTGGTCAGGTCTTTGACCGTACCGCTGACCTGGGCCATCTGCGGTTTTCCATCCTTGAGCACGGCAATGTTGATCACGCCCTGGTTCTTGCTGCGGGTGAGTTCAGCAGCCTTGGCGATGTCCGGCGTCAGGAAGGTGGAGTTGAAGGTGTTGTAGTGCACGGTCACGTCGCCGAACTTTTCCTGGCGATCACCTTTGATCGCATCGGCGGCCATGGCCGTGACACTCAGGCAGGCGGTGAGTAGAAACAGCGCTAGACGACCCATGATCGTTCTCCTCGCAATAGGGTGGTTCAGACCGCGACCCTGTGGTCCGCGAGCCCCGGGCTGCTGACACGATAAATGCCGATCTCACCTAACAGATTAGGCCAAAGCTTGCTGACCCACCCATGCCGATGCTGTTGATCTACGGCAAGCCGATCAATGACCTTGGCTTCACGTTCACGGCACAAGGCTTCAAAGTCGGCGAAGGTGCAGAAGTGAATGTTCGGTGTGTTGTACCAGGTGTACGGCAGGAACTCGGAAACTGGCATCCGGCCTTTGCTGGCCAGGTACCAGCGGCAGCGCCAGTGGCCGAAATTCGGGAACGTGATGATGCACTGGCGACCGACCCGCAGCATTTCGTCGAGGATCTTGTCCGGATAGTGCACCGCTTGCAGGGCCTGGGTCATGACCACGACGTCGAAACTGTTGCTGGCAAAGTTGCCCAGGCCCTTGTCCAGGTCCTGCTCGATGACGTTGATGCCCTTGGTCATGCACGCGGCGATGTTGTCTGCGTCGTTTTCCAGGCCGTAACCGGTGACCTGCTTGTTGTCGCGCAGCCAGGCCAGCAGCTCGCCGTCGCCGCAGCCGAGGTCGAGCACTCGGCTGCCGGCGGGGATCCATTCCTGGATGATTTCCAGATCAGCTCTCATGGCTATCTCACAACGTAATGCGGTTCATGTAGTTGCCGAATGCCTGCAAGTAGCGCGGGATCGGAATCAGGAAGGCGTCATGGCCCTGCGGCGCGTCGATTTCCAGATAGGAGACGTCTTTTCTGGCCGCCATCAACGCATCCACCAGTTCCCGCGAGCGGGCCGGGGAGAAGCGCCAGTCGGTGGTGAACGACATCACGCAGAACTTGGCGGTGGCGCCGGCAAAGGTTTTCGCCAGGTCGTCGTCGAAATTGGCCGCCGGGTCGAAGTAGTCCAGCGCTTTGGTCATCAGCAGGTAGGTGTTGGCGTCGAAACGCCCGGAGAACTCCTCGCCCTGATAGCGCAGGTAGCTTTCCACCTGGAACTCGACGCTGTGGAAGTCGTAGTTGAGCTTCTCGCTCTTGAGTCCGCGACCGAATTTCTCGCCCATGGAGTCGTCGGACAGGTAAGTGATGTGCCCGACCATCCGCGCCAGCATCAGCCCGCGCTTGGGGATCACGCCCTGTTCCTGGAACGAACCGCCGTGGAACTCGGGGTCGGTGAGGATCGCCTGACGCGCCACTTCGTTGAAGGCGATGTTCTGTGCCGACAGTTTGGGGGCGGAGGCAATGGCCAGGCAGTGACGGATACGGTCAGGGTAAGTGATGCTCCATTGCATCGCCTGCATGCCGCCCAGGCTGCCGCCGATCACGGCTGCGAATTGAGCGATGCCCAGGCGGTCGGCCAGGCGTGCCTGGCTGTGCACCCAGTCTTCCACGGTCAGCACCGGGAAGTCGGCACCGAACGGCTTGCCGGTTTCGGGGTTGATACTGCTCGGGCCGGTGGAGCCGTTGCAGCCGCCGAGATTGTTCAGGCTGACCACGAAGAATTTGCTGGTGTCGATTGGCTTGCCGGGGCCGATGCAACTGTCCCACCAACCGGGCTTGCGGTCATCGGGGCTGTGATAGCCGGCGGCATGGTGATGACCGGACAACGCGTGGCAGATCAGCACGGCGTTACTCGCCGCGGCGTTGAGCGTGCCGTAGGTTTCGTAAATCAGGTCATAGGCCGGAAGCGAACGACCACAGGCCAACGCCAGGGGTTCGCTGAAGTGCGCCACTTGCGGCGTCACCAGACCAACAGAATCGGGGGGAAAGGCAGCTGGCATCGACCCTGCTCTCGTTGAAATGAGGCGTAAGTCTAAAGACCGCTGGGGTTAGCGGCAAGCAAAGGCCGGGCCTGATTTGATTCAGTTAAAACCAGGTGTTGCATTCGCGGGCAAGCCTCGCTCCTACAGGGTTACGAATGCCCGTAGGAGCGAGGCTTGCCCGCGAAGAACGATGACGCGGTTCAGATCAGGCCAAACAACTCGCGCGGCATCAGCGCGTAGTAGGCAAGGCGCGGAATCAGCCAGCTTTGCAGCAGCTGCAGCGCGATGAACGCGAAGATCGGCGAGATGTCGAGGCCGCCCAGGTTCGGAATGATCCGGCGAAACGGCGCCAGCACCGGTTCAGTAATCTGCTGGACCAGTTCCGCAGCGGGGTTATGGCTGCCCGGAGCGACCCAGGACAGGATCACACTGATGATCATCGCCCAGAACAGGATCTTCAAGAACAGCGCGAAGATACCGATCAGGGCCCAGGGTGCCAGGAACAGCAAATTGACCTGGTAACCACTGAGCAACAGGATGACCGCGAACAGCGCCATTTGCACCAGCAGGGCCAGTACCAGCGACGACATGTCCAGTCCGAACAGGCTCGGGATAACCCGGCGCAATGGCTTGAGCAGCGGTTGAGTGGCTTTCACGGCGAACTGGCTGAGCGGGTTGTAGAAGTTCGCCCGCACCAGTTGCAGCAGGAAGCGCATGAGCACGATCAGCAGATACAGGCTGCCCAGGGTTTGAATCACAAAAATGGCAGCGTCATTGAGTCCGAGCATTATTGATTCCTTTGTGAGAACGGTTTAACGACCGAGCTGCTCGGCCATCTCGGCCGAACGATGCGCAGCGGCGCCCAGCGCCTGTTCGACCAGTGCTTCGAAGCCATTGGCCTGGAACGATTTGATGGCCGCTTCCGTGGTGCCCGCAGGAGAGGTGACGCGGCGACGCAATTCCGCGGCGTCGACATCACTGCTCACCGCCATGTGTGCGGCGCCCAGGGCGGTTTGCAGAGTCAGTTGGGCGGCGACGTCCGCAGGCAGGCCGAGTTTCACGCCCGCGGCGGTCATGGCCTCGATCAGCAGGAAGAAATACGCGGGGCCCGAGCCGGACACCGCAGTGACGGCGTCCAGTTGCTGTTCCTCGTCCAGCCACAAGGCAACGCCGACGGCCGACAGCAGCTCCTGGGCTTGCTGGCGTTGTTCGGCGCTCACTTGCGCGGTGGCGAACAGACCGCTCACGCCCTGGCGCAGCAGCGCCGGCGTGTTGGGCATGCAGCGCACGATCGGTTGGGCGCCGAGCCAGTTGTTCATGCTGGCGCAAGTGATGCCCGCGGCAATCGAAACCACCAGTTGCTCGGGTTTCAGGCTTGGGCGAATGGCTTCGCAGACCGCTTTCATCGCCTGGGGCTTGACCGCCAGTACGACCACATCGGCGCCCTGGATGGCCTGGGCATTGTCGGCAAACACTTCGATGCCATGCTCGGCGCCCACGCGTGCACGGGTTTCTTCGCCCGGATCGCTGGCGCGGATCTGCGTGGCATCCAGGCCCTTGGCCCGCAAGCCGCCAATCAGGCTGGCGGCCATGTTACCGGCACCGATAAAAGCTATACGCGTTTTGCTCATGTCAGGTCCTTATCTAAAGGTGTGTCGGCCAAGGTCAAGGTTGACCGTAATCTCTGGCGCCAAACAAGGCCGTTCCGATGCGGACCCAGGTGGCGCCCTGGGCGATGGCCGATTCAAGATCGTGGCTCATGCCCATGGAAAGTGTGTCGAGTGGCAGGTTCAAGTCGGCTTGCAGGCGTTGTACGGCAGCGAAGGCGGCATCCTGGGCGGCGCGATCTTCCGTCGGCTCGGGAATTGCCATCAACCCGCGCAATTTCAGGCGCGGCAGGGCGCTGATGGCCTCGGCCAGGGCCGGCAAGTCGGCCGGGGTGCAGCCGGATTTGCTGGCTTCGCCGCTGACATTGACCTGGATGCAGATATTGAGTGGCGGCAGATCGGCGGGACGTTGTTCGGACAGGCGTTGTGCGATTTTCAAGCGATCCACGGAATGCACCCAGTCGAAATGCTCGGCGATGGCGCGAGTCTTGTTCGATTGAATGGGGCCGATGAAGTGCCAGATCAAGGGCAGGTCGGCCAATTCGAGCTGCTTGCCCAGAGCTTCCTGCAGGTAGTTCTCGCCAAAGTCGCGCAGGCCGGCGGCATAGGCATCGCGCAGGTCCTGAGCCGGTTTGGTCTTGCTCACCGCCAGAAGCTGAACGCTGTTTTCTTCGCGTTTGGCGGCGAGTGTTGCAGCTTTTATGCGCGAACTAACGTCGAGAATGTTGTCTGCTATGGTGGACATCAAGAGGAACCAGCGGTCTGAAGGTTCGCGGCATTCTACTGGAATTGAGGTGCGCTATGGATATCACTGAATTGCTTGCCTTCAGCGCCAAACAGGGGGCATCCGATCTGCACCTGTCCGCCGGCCTGCCGCCCATGATTCGCGTCGACGGCGATGTGCGGCGCATCAACCTGCCAGCCCTGGATCACAAGCAGGTGCAGGAACTGCTCTACGACATCATGAACGACACCCAGCGGGTGGATTTCGAAAAGCATCTGGAAACCGACTTTTCCTTCGATGTGCCTGGCATTGCGCGCTTTCGGGTCAACGTATTCAACCAGAGCCGTGGCGCCGGCGCAGTGTTGCGCACGATTCCGTCCAGGATTCCGAGCATGGAAGAACTGGGTATGGGCGAAGTGTTTCACAAAATGACCGACGCTCCGCGCGGTCTGGTGCTGGTGACCGGGCCGACCGGGTCCGGCAAATCCACCACGCTGGCGGCGATGATCGACTACCTGAACGCCCATCGCCATCACCACATCCTCACTATCGAGGATCCGATCGAATTTCTTCACGAATCACGCAAATGCCTGATCAATCAGCGCGAAGTCCATCGCGATACCCGCAGCTTTGCTGCAGCGCTGCGCTCGGCCCTGCGTGAAGATCCGGACGTGATCCTGGTGGGCGAAATGCGGGATCCGGAGACCATTCGCCTGGCGCTGACCGCCGCGGAAACCGGGCACCTGGTGTTCGGCACGCTGCACACCACGTCGGCGGCGAAAACCATCGACCGCATCGTCGATGTGTTTCCGGGGGACGAGAAATCCATGGTGCGCTCGATGCTTTCCGAATCGCTGCTGGCGGTGGTGTCCCAGACGCTGGTCAAGAAAATCGGTGGTGGGCGCGTTGCAGCGCACGAAATCATGCTGGGTACGTCGGCAATCCGTAACCTGATCCGTGAGGACAAGGTGGCGCAGATGTATTCATCGATTCAGGCGGGCGGGTCGCTGGGGATGCAGACGCTGGATATGGCCTTGAAGAATCTGGTGACCAAGGGCTTGGTCAGTCGTGATGTGGCGCGGGAAAAGGCGCGCTCGCCAGATAGCTTCTAGAAGGGGAAGGTTGCTGATCGTTCCCACGCTCTGCGTGGGAATGCAGCACGGGACGCTCCGCGTCCCTCAAGAGCCGAACGCAGAGCGTCCGTTGAGGCATTCCCACGCGGAGCGTGGGAACGATCGGTCTTAGCGCTGGGCAACACGCATCTGATGAGGTTCTTTCGGCAGAACCCGCTTGGCAACCACGTAGTGGTTTTCCCAGTACGGTTTCTTCAAGGTGTCGATGCTCACCGATTTGCCACGGCGAGGCGCGTGGATGAAACGGTCGTTGCCCAGGTAGATGGCAACGTGATTGACTCGACGGCTCTTGATGTTGAAGAAAATCAGGTCGCCTGGCTTCAGGTCGCTGCGATCGACTTTCTCGCCATGACCGCTGGCCATGGCATTGGAAGTGCGTGGCAGGTCAAACGTGGCGTCGTTGAACGCGTATTTCACCAGGCCGCTGCAATCGAAACCTTTGCTTGGGCTGCTGCCGCCCCAACGATACGGTGTACCGAGGACATTGACGGCGCGGCTCAGCACATTGCTGCTTTCCTTGGCAGCCATCGGCGGAACCAGGCCGCTTTTGTTGCTGCTCAATTGTGGAGCGTGTTTTGCTGACTTCTTGCTTTTGCTCGATGGAGCAGAAGCATGGGATTTTGGGGTGTAACCATTAACGTTAGGTAAACGTTGCTCACGATTGGTGGCGTGAGCGGCCAGTGGCAATAATAGGCAAATGGTTAGCCATGTCTTGAAAAATGGACGCATAGGCAAGGCTCGTGTGGGTTAGCGCGCAACTTTATAACAGCTTTTTTTGCGCTTCCGAGGCCGTTGGTCGATCAACCTTGGAGTCAACGGAACCAAACAAGCGGCAAATTGACGCAATTGTCGGACAGAAGTCAGGCGCTAGAAGGGTTTGACGCGAAAGAAGGTAGCACTTGCCGTACGTCGGGTGCTCGTAAAGAAGTCACAAAGAATTCAAAAATATTTATCTATCGTGTGATTCGAGGTCATCCATGAACACCTATCAATCCCATCAAGACACCCATAGTAAAGTTATCGGTTACTTGCTGTGGATTTTCGGTTTTACCGGGGCTCATCGCTTTTATTACGGCAAACCTGTGACCGGTACGATCTGGTTCTTCACGTTCGGACTGCTGGGGATTGGCTGGTTGATCGATCTGTTTCTGATCCCTGCCATGGACCGTGAAGCAGACCTTCGGTTCACTGCCGGGCCGATCGAATTCAACGTGGCGTGGATACTGCTGACATTCCTCGGGGTATTCGGTGTGCACCGGATGTACCAGGGGAAATGGATCAGTGGGCTGCTCTATCTGTTAACGGGCGGGTTGTTCTTCGTGGGTGTGCTGTATGACTTCTGGACGCTCAATGACCAGGTCTCCGTGCGCAATGCGCAGAACAGAGGCACTTTCCAGTAAGCCATCGCTGGCAAGCCAGCTCCCACAGGGATCACTCAATCCTGTGGGAGCTGCGGTGCGACGATTCGACTTGCCGATCGTTCCCACGCTCCGCGTGGGAATGCAGCCCGGGACGCTCCGCGTTCCAATAGCGGTCGCAGAGCGTGGAAACGATCGGCGGGTGGTTACGCCTGGTGACTGATCCGCCCATCCACCAGGGTGTAGCGCACCACACCCGGCAGGCTATGGCCGATGAACGGGCAGTTTTCACCCTTCGACAACCAGGTTTCGCCGGCCACGGTCGACGCCGCAGGGTCGAACAGCACGATATCCGCCGCGCCCCCCACCGCCAAAGTACCCGCCGGCAGGCCGAGCGCTTCGGCTGGGCCGGCACTCAGACGTGCCAGCAACGTCGGCAGGTCCAGCAAGCCGTCCTCCACCAGCGTCATCGCCAGCGGCAGCAGCAGTTCAACGCTGCTGATGCCAGGTTCGGTGGCGCCGAAGGGGGCCAGTTTGGCGTCCCGCTCGTGGGGTTGGTGATGGCTGGAAATGGCCGAGATCACCCCGGACTTCACGGCCTCGCGCAGGCCCTCGCGGTCGGCGCGGGTACGCAGCGGCGGCTGCACGTGATAGAGGCTGCTGAAGTCGATCAGTGCTTCGTCGGTCAGGATCAGTTGGTACAGCGCCACATCCGCCGTGACCTTCAGGCCGCGGGCCTGGGCCTGGGCGATCAACTGCACGCCGCGGGCGCTGGTGAGCTGGCTGAAGTGCGCACGCACACCGGTTTGCTCGACCAGCAGCAGGTCCCGGGCCAGGGCCACGGTTTCGGCGGTTTCCGGAATGCCCGGCAAGCCGAGGAAGCTCGCCGTCGGGCCTTCATGGGCCAAGCCGCCATCGGCGAGGTCATGGTCCTGAGAGTTGAATATCACGGTCAAGTCGAAGGTTGCCGCGTATTCCAGCGCCCGGCACAGGGTGCGGGTATTTGTGAAGCTCTCCAGGCCGTTGCCGAAGGCCACGCAACCGGCATCGCGCAGCGCAACCAGTTCGGCAAGCTGTTCGCCCTCCAGGCCTTTGCTCAGGGCGCCGATCGGAAACACTTTGGTGTTGCCGGCTTCGCGGGCACGGTCGAGGATCAGCTCGGCCACGGCCGAGGTGTCCAGCACCGGTTTGGTTTTCGGCGGGCAGCACAGGCTGGTGATGCCACCTGCGGCGGCGGCACGGGTTTCGCTGGTGATCGAGCCTTTGCGGCTATAACCCGGCTCGCGCAGGGCGACATTGAGGTCGACCAGGCCGGGGGCGGCCACCAGGCCTTGGGCGTTGATGGTGTCTACCGGCACAAAGCCGGCCGGTGCGGCGCCAATGGCGACGATCTTGCAGGCTTCAATATGGATATCGGTGGTTTGATCCAGGCCGCTGGCCGGATCAATGACGCGGGCGCCGAGAATGCTGAGCTTCACTGAACGTTCTCCTGCTCGAATTGGCGTTGCGCTGTCTGCCCGCTCATGGCCATGGACAGAACGGCCATGCGTATCGCGATGCCGTAGGTCACTTGATTGAGGATCACCGAATGCGGGCCGTCGGCCACCGCCGACTCGATCTCCACACCGCGGTTGATCGGGCCTGGGTGCATGACGATGGCATCGGGTTTGGCCCCGGCCAGGCGCGCGGTGGTCAGGCCGAACAGGCGGTAGAACTCGCCTTCGCTTGGCAGCAGGCCGCCGGTCATGCGTTCACGCTGCAGGCGCAGCATGATCACTACGTCGACGTCCTTGAGGCCTTCGGTCATGTCGGTGTAGACCTTCACGCCGTATTGCTCGATGCCGATCGGCAGCAGGGTTTTCGGCGCGATCACGCGGATATCCGGGCAACCCAGGGTTTTCAGGGCCAGCATGTTCGAGCGCGCAACCCGCGAGTGCAGGATGTCGCCGACTATGGCTACCGACAGGTTTTCGAAGCCGCCCTTGTGGCGACGGATGGTCAGCATGTCGAGCATGCCCTGGGTCGGGTGGGCGTGCCGGCCGTCGCCGCCGTTGATGATTGCCACCTGCGGGCAGACATGCTCGGCGATGAAGTGCGCGGCGCCGGAATCGCCGTGGCGCACGACGAACATGTCGGCGGCCATGGCTTCCAGGTTGCGCAGGGTGTCGAGCAGGGTTTCGCCCTTGCTGGCCGACGAGGTCGACACGTTCAGGGTGATCACGTCCGCCGACAGGCGCTGGGCTGCCAGTTCGAAGGTGGTGCGGGTGCGGGTGGAGTTCTCGAAGAACACGTTGCACACGGTTTTGCCGCGCAGCAACGGGACCTTCTTCACCGCCCGGGCGCCGACTTCAAGGAAGGAGTCGGCTGTATCGAGGATTTCCGTCAACAGCTCGCGGCGCAGGCCGTCGAGGGAGAGGAAGTGGCGCAGCTGGCCCTGATCATTGAGCTGCAGCGGGCGCTTGGTTTCTATAGGCGTCATCGCAAAGGGGACTCTCAATAGGGCGGATTAAAGGGCGAGGTCTTGCAGTTCGAGCGCAAGCTCAGGTCCGGACAGCTTCACCCGTTCGTGGGCCGCCAGTGACAGGGTCGCGCCCAGCACGTTCGGCCGGATCGGCAGCTCGCCGGCGTCCAGGTCCAGCAGGCACACCAGCGTCACGCTGGCCGGGCGACCGTAATCGAAGAGCTCATTCATGGCTGCACGGATGGTCCGCCCGCTCATCAATACGTCATCGATCAGCACCAGATGCTGGCCTTCGATTTCGAATGGCAGGGCCGAAGGGCGCACTTGCGGGTGCAGGCCGTTCTGGCTGAAGTCATCGCGGTAGAAGGAAACGTCGAGGGTGCCCAGGGGTTCATCGCTGCCCAGTTCCTTGAGCAGGGCTTGCGCGACCCAGACGCCACCGGTGCGGATACCGATGTAGCGCGGTTCGCTGATGCCTCGGTGTTTCAGGTGGGCATTGAGACGTATCGCCATCTGGCTGATCAGTTCGGCGGGGTTGGGCAGGCTCATGTTTGCTCCTTCTTGGACCCGGCCGTGCAGCGCTTGGGGTGGCTCGGGTTGTAGCTAAAAGAGACAGGCTCTTCAGGATTGGGTGCGTCAGGATTGGAACAGTGCGCCGTTTTCGTCCAGCCAGCCCTGCAACAACAGGGCGGCGGCGATGGCGTCGACCGGATTGTCGCGATAGCTGCCTTTCTGACCGCCACGGGCCATGCGTTCACCCTTGGCTTCGAAGGTGGTCAGGCGTTCATCGTGGGTGTAGAAGGGCAGGTTGAAGCGGCCGTTCAGGCGCCGGGCGAACTTCTCCGCGCGGGCGCACATTTCGCTGGGGGTGCCGTCCATGTTCAAGGGCAGGCCGACCACTACGGCGTCGGGCTTCCATTCTTTCATCAAGGCATCGACCTGATTCCAGTCGGGAATGCCGTTCTGCGCCTTGAGGGTACACAGCTCGCGGGCCTGGCCGGTGATCACCTGGCCGACAGCAACGCCGATCTGCCGGGTGCCATAGTCAAAACCCAGAATCAGCCGCAGTGCCATCAGGCGTGCCCCGCCTGACTGGTGAGCAGGCTGAGGTTGATCCCCAGATGCCTGGCCGCGGCTTCCAGACGCAGCTCGCTGCTGGTGTTGAACAGGATGTCGGCGTCGAACGGGCAGGTCAGCCAGGCGTTCTGGGCCAATTCGGCCTCCAGTTGCCCGGCTTCCCATCCGGCATAACCGAGGGCGATCAGGCTCTTGCCCGGACCGACGCCATCGGCAATGGCGAACAGCACATCCTGGGACGTGGACAGGGACAGCTCGCCTTCGAGGTCGACAGTCGCCTGATAAGTCTGCCCGCTGGGGTGCAGGACGAAACCACGATCGGTCTGAACCGGCCCGCCGATGAAGATCGGTACATGCTGGCAGAGGGCAGGCGGCTCTATTTCAGGGCGCAATTGCTCGAGGATATCGGCCAGATTCAGGTCTTGCGGACGGTTGACCACCAGCCCCATGGCCCCATTGGCCGTGTGCTCGACGATGTAGGTCAAGGTGTGCGCAAAGTTCGGGTCGACCATGTGTGGCATGGCGATCAGGAAGTGATGCTTGAGGTAGCTGGGGCTGACGTTTTTCATGAGCGCTAGTGTGGCGTTCGAGGGACGAACTGACAAGCTGGAGATGCACCGCAAATCCCGCAAACAACGGGATTCGTGTAGGAGCGAGCATGCTCGCGATGGATGCCAGAGCACCGCGGGGTGTCAGGCCGCCAGCGATATCGTTGACGTCCATCGCGAGCGTGCTCGCTCCTACAGGGGGTGGTCATCAATTACTGGACAACCGATCCCCGCGGGCAAATTTCCAGGTGCGGATGATTTCCAGGCGGTCGATGTCCGACAAGTCCCCGGTGAACGGCGCAAAAGGTGCCGCCAGTCTGACAATGCGCTGCGCCGCCTGATCCAGCAGCGGTTGCCCGGAGGATTCGAGCACCAACACTTCATACAGCGAACCATCACGGTTGATCGACACCATCAGGCGCAAATTGCCGTAAATCTGCTTGCGTCGAGCTTCCTCGGGGTAATTGAGGTTGCCGATGCGCTCGACCTTCTTGCGCCATTCGTCCTTGTACCAGGCCCCCTTGTCGCGCATGGTCGAGGCGGCGCTCAGGCGGTGGATGCGTGGACGCTTGGCGTACTGCTGTTGTTCGTTGGCCAGTTCCGCTTCAAGACTGGCGATGTCGCTGGACAGTTGCTCGCTGTCGAACGTCGGTGCCTGGAGCTGGGGCTTGACCTCGGTCTTGGGCTCCTCGGTCTTGGCCGGGGCCTTTTTCGGTTTCGGTGCGACGGTGGTCACGGCAGCCTTCGGCGGGGCTTCCTGCACCTCGGGCTTGGCGGCCGGTGGTGGCGTGACTTTTTGCACCTTGTTGTCCTGGAAGGGCGCGACCTCGGTGGTCTTGGGGATCGCCTTTTTATCCAGGGTGCCGCTGCCTTGCTGATTTTCCTGAGCCAGAAAATCGGCCTTTTCAGGCTTCTTTTCGCTTTTGAAGGTGGCGAGGGTGATTTCCAGGGTTCTGCTGATCTGCTTGGGCTCGACCATCGTGAAGCCGACACCCAGCAGCAGCGCCAAGTGCACCAGCGCTGCCAGGAACAGGGTAAAACCAAGGCGATCGGCCGGGCGCACGCCACGGTGGGCGAGTTCGGCGGGCAGATCGGACGGGAGGGTCATGTCAAGGAAACCAACATCGCGTTTTCACAGGCCGCGCATGATAACGCAATGTTGGTTTGGCTTATCAACGAGCCTTTAGCTTCTGATCGATGGCATCCATCAACATGCCGCCGATGTCGGTGCCGAAGGCGTTATCGATCTCGCGGATGCAGGTCGGACTGGTGACGTTGATTTCCGTCAGATGCTCGCCGATCACGTCAAGGCCGACGAACAGCAGGCCTTTCTCGCGCAGGGTCGGGCCGACTTGTGCGGCGATCCAGCGATCCTTCTCGGTCAGTGGGCGAGCCTCGCCACGACCGCCGGCGGCAAGGTTGCCGCGGGTTTCGCCTTGGGCCGGAATGCGCGCCAGGCAGTAATCCACCGGCTCGCCGTCGATCATCAGGATGCGCTTGTCGCCATCCTTGATCGCCGGCAGATAGGCCTGCCCCATGATCTGTTGGGCGCCGAGGGCGGTCAGGGTTTCAAGGATCACCGACAGGTTGGGGTCGCCGGCGCGGTGACGGAAGATCGAGGTACCGCCCATGCCGTCCAGCGGCTTGAGGATCACGTCACCGTGTTTGGCGGCGAACTCACGCAATACGTCGGCACGGCGGCTCACAACAGTGGGTGGCGTGCACTGGGGGAACAGCGTTGCGAACAGTTTTTCGTTGCAGTCACGCAAGCTTTGCGGCTTGTTGACCACCAGCACGCCGGCGCTTTCGGCTTGCTCCAGCAAGTAGGTCGAATAGACGAACTCCATGTCGAACGGAGGATCCTTGCGCATCAGGATCACATCCAGATCGCTGAGCAACGTGTCCTGTTCGGCTTCCAGTTCGAACCATTTTTCCGGGTTGGCGAACACTTTGAGTGGACGCATCCGCGCCCGGGCCTGGCCTTCGGCCTGGTACAAGTCACGCTGCTCCATATAGAACAGTTCCCACCCACGCTTTTGCGCGGCCAGCAACATGGCCAGCGAGCTATCCTTTTTATAGGAAATGCTGGCGATTGGGTCCATGACAATCCCGACGCGAACGCTCATTGGGTTTTCCTCGAAAAATGGGGGCTGATGTCGACCTGAACCCTGTAGGAGCGAGCATGCTCGCGATGGTCGTCAACGATAACGCTGGCGGCCTGACACCCCGCGGTGCTCCGGCTTCCATCGCGAGCGTGCTCGCTCCTACAGTAGAAGGTCGGCCAAAAGGACACGAAAAAGTGGCCACAGAGTGGCGCCGAGTGTGTTCCCGGTCAAGGAAAAACCGCCTCGAAGACCGGCCGATAGATTGGTATTGGAGACTGTGCTAAAAAGACTGCCAAGTTGTACTAACCCTTGAGCATCAAGGGTTTTGAGCCCGCAAATGGACAAAAAGATTCGTAAAGGCGACGGTGGCGCAACTATGGAACGACATCCCAGCGCCTTGAAGGTCATGGTGATCGATGATTCGAAAACGATCCGCCGTACCGCAGAAACGCTGCTCAAGAATGCAGGTTGTGAGGTCATCACGGCCATTGATGGTTTCGATGCCCTGGCCAAGATTGCCGACAATCACCCCGGCATCATCTTTGTCGACATCATGATGCCGCGCCTGGATGGCTATCAGACCTGCGCCTTGATCAAGAACAACAGTGCATTCAAGTCCACGCCGGTGATTATGCTGTCGTCCAGGGACGGGCTGTTCGACAAGGCCAAGGGGCGCATCGTCGGCTCCGACCAGTTTTTGACCAAGCCTTTCAGCAAGGAAGAACTGCTGAACGCGATCCAGGCCCATGTTCCGGGCTTTGCCGCTGTTTTGCCGCAGTAAGACACGAACAGTGACGCTCGGCCAGCGGGCCTTGCGTCGACAAGAATGGGGAAGACCATGGCACGAATTCTGATCGTCGATGATTCGCCGACCGAAATGTACAAACTGACCGGCATGCTGGAAAAGCACGGTCATGAAGTATTGAAAGCCGAAAATGGCGCCGATGGCGTGGCCCTGGCGCGTCTGGAAAAGCCCGATGCGGTCCTGATGGATATCGTCATGCCCGGTCTCAATGGCTTCCAGGCGACCCGTCAACTGACCAAGGACCCGGAAACGGGGCACATCCCGGTCATCATCATTACCACCAAGGATCAGGAAACCGACAAGGTCTGGGGCACGCGCCAGGGCGCCCGGGATTACCTGACCAAGCCGGTGGATGAAGAAACGCTGATCAAGACCCTCGATAACGTATTGGCCGGTTGAGCACACGGCCATGAACCAGTCGCTGACCGCTTTCGAACTGCTGTTGCAGATCGACCAGCGTTGTCGCCTGTTGGCGGCGGACTTGCCGTCCCAGCCGACGGGGCAGGACAGCTGGAGCGGCATCGGCTTTCGTCTGGGCGAGTACTGGTATGTCGCGCCCATGAGCGAAGTCAGTGAAGTGTTGCATGAACCGCGGTTGACCCAGGTGCCGGGGGTGAAATCCTGGGTCAGGGGCGTTGCCAACCTGCGCGGGCGCCTGCTGCCGGTCATGGATTTGTGCGGTTTCTTCGGGCACGAGTTGTCGGCGGCGCGCAGGCAGCGGCGGGTGCTGGTGGTGGAGCATCAGGAAGTGTTTGCCGGGCTGATGGTCGACGAGGTCTTCGGGCTTCAGCATTTTGCCCAGGGCAGCCTGCAACCGGTTCCGGCCGAAGATGTGCAGGGGGCGATGTCGGCGTTCGTCGAAGGTTGCTATCAGCGCGAACAGACCTGGCGGGTGTTCAGCCCGCATGCGTTGGCGAGGTCGCAGGGCTTCATGAACATCGCGGCTTAACGCAGTTTACTTGTGGGAGCGAGCCTGCTCGCGATGGTGTATCAGCTGCATTGATGTCGACTGACACTCCATCGCGAGCAGGCTCGCTCCCACAGGGGCTTGGGCAAGATTGAACAAGGTGCGGTTTAACAGGCGAAGACCGATGACAAAAGCAAAAACAGGCAAGCCAATGGAAGGGTCGCGCAGTCGTTCGCAGATCATCGCGCTGTTCATCGCGCTGATCATCTTCATCATGCTGCTGTTCGCCAATTTCGCGTACCTCAACACCCAGTCCACCTACGACAAGCAATACATCGGTCACGCCGGCGAGCTGCGCGTGCTGTCCCAACGCATTGCCAAAAACGCCACCGAAGCCGCTGCCGGCAAGGCTGCCGCGTTCAAGTTGCTCAGCGATGCGCGAAACGATTTCGCCCAGCGCTGGGGTTATCTGAAGAAAGGTGATCCTTCCACCGGCCTGCCGCCGGCGCCGGCAACGGTACGCCCGGAAATGCGCGCCGTGCAGATGGACTGGGAACGCCTGCTGAAAAACACCGATGCCATTCTCTCCAGCGAACAGACCGTGCTCTCGCTGCATCAGGTCGCCGCGACCCTCGCCGAAACCGTGCCGCAATTGCAGGTCGAGTACGAGAAAGTGGTCGAAATCCTCCTGCAACGTGGTGCCCCGGCCACTCAGGTGGCGATGGCCCAGCGTCAATCGTTGCTGGCCGAGCGCATTCTGGGGGCGGTGAACACGGTGTTGTCCGGTGACGAAAGCTCACAGCAGGCCGCCGATGCCTTCGGCCGCGATGCGGCGCGTTTCGGGCTGGTGCTCAATGGCATGCTCCAGGGTAACGCGGCACTGAAAATCAGCCAGGTCGAGGATCAGGATGCCCGTGGGCGCTTGACCGAGATCGCCGAATTGTTCCAGTTCGTCTCCGGCTCGGTGGATGAAATCCTCGAAACTTCGCCGGAACTGTTCAAGGTCCGGGAGTCGGCCACCAACATCTTCAGTCTGTCGCAAACCCTGCTCGATGAGGCCTCTCATCTGGCCAGCGGTTTCGAGAACCTTGCGGGCGGGCGCACCACCGACACCATTGGCGGCTATGTCTTGGGGCTGGCGGCGCTGGCGTCGATCATCCTCATCGGTATGGTGATGGTGCGTGAAACCAATCGCCAACTGCGTGAAACCGCGGAGAAGAACGAACGCAATCAGAACGCGATCATGCGCCTGCTCGATGAAATCGAGGATCTGGCCGATGGCGACCTGACCGTGACCGCCTCGGTGACAGAGGATTTCACCGGCACCATTGCCGACTCGATCAACTATTCCGTGGACCAGTTGCGCGACCTCGTGGCGACCATCAACCTGACCGCCGGACAGGTCGCCGCTGCCGTGCAGGAAACCCAGGCCACCGCCATGCACCTGGCGCAAGCCTCCGAGCATCAGGCGCAGCAGATTTCCGAAGCTTCCACCGCGATCAGCGATATGGCCCAGTCCATCGACCAGGTGTCTGCCAACGCCGCCGAATCCTCGGCCGTGGCCGAGCGCTCGGTGGAAATTGCCAACAAGGGCAACGAGGTGGTGCACAACACCATCCACGGCATGGACAACATTCGCGAGCAGATTCAGGACACTGCCAAGCGAATCAAGCGTCTTGGCGAGTCATCCCAGGAAATCGGCGACATTGTCAGCCTGATCGATGACATTGCCGATCAAACCAACATCCTGGCCCTGAACGCGGCGATCCAGGCGTCCATGGCCGGCGATGCCGGGCGCGGTTTCGCGGTGGTTGCCGACGAGGTGCAACGCCTGGCCGAGCGATCGTCGGCCGCCACGCGGCAGATCGAAACGCTGGTGCGCGCGATCCAGGCCGACACCAACGAAGCGGTCATCTCCATGGAGCAGACGACCACTGAAGTGGTGCGCGGCGCACATCTGGCGCAGGATGCCGGTGTGGCCCTGGAGGAAATCGAAGGCGTCTCCAAAACCCTCGCGGCACTGATCCAGAGCATTTCCAACGCCGCGCAACAGCAGACGTCGTCTGCCGGTCAGATTTCCCTGACGATGAACGTGATCCAGCAGATCACCACGCAGACATCGTCCGGCTCGACCGCCACTGCCGAGAGCATCGGCAACCTGGCGAAAATGGCCAGCCAGCTGCGGCGTTCGGTGTCCGGTTTCACCTTGCCGGCCACCAAGGCGCAGGTGACGGACAAGGCTTGATTCGCCTGCGGGCGCATGCAATTCGACTGATGCAACGTGACTGAAGCGAAAACTGGAGTGGTTATGGGTGATCGGCACGACTATGTGGCCCTCGAATGGGTCAAGGGCGAGATTGCCGAAACGCTGAAGCAGGCTCATCACGCGATTGAAACCGAGCTTGATGATCCGCAGGCGACGCACGCCCTGAGCGATTGCCTGGCGTGCATCCATCAGGTTCACGGCAGCTTGCAGATGGTCGAATTCTACGGCGCGGCCCTGCTCGCCGAAGAGATGGAACACCTGACATCGGCTTTGCAACACAATCGCATCAGTCATCGTGACGAAGCGCTGCACCTGATGTTGCAAGCCATGGGACAACTGCCGATTTACCTCGACCGGGTGCAGGGGGCACGTCGCGATTTGCCGCTCGTACTGTTGCCATTGATCAACGACCTGCGCAGCGCACGTGGCGAGAGTCTGTTATCGGAAACCCACCTGTTCAGTCCGCATCTGCCCGAGCTGCCACCTCTGGATGCAGCGTCGCTGGCGTCACTGGAACCGGCAGAACTGCCGAATGTGTTGCGTAAACTGCGGCAGATGTTGCAGATGGCACTGGTCGGTCTGCTGCGCGAACAGGATGACGGCACCCACCTCGAGTATCTGGCCAAAGTTTTCGCCCGCCTTGAAACCCTGTGCGGCAATGCTCCTCTGAGCCCGTTGTGGCAAATCGCTTCTGCGCTGGTCGATGGCATGCGCGGCGGCGCAATCGCCAATAGCCCGGCTTTGCGCAGCCTGTTCAAGGATGCTGACAAGGTGCTCAAGCGCCTGCTCGAAGAGGGCATGGGTGCCGTTAATCATCCGGCGCCGCCGGAGCTGCTCAAAAGTCTGATGTTTTACATTGCCAAAGCCGAACACCCCACTGCGCAGATGCTGACCATGAAAGATCGCTATGGACTGGATGACGCGCTGCCCGACAGTGCGATGGTCGATGAAGAACGCGCGCGGCTGGCCGGTCCCGACCGTGATGCCATGCGTTCGGTGCTGGTGGCACTGTGTGAAGAGCTGGTGCGGGTCAAGGAACGTCTGGACCTGTTCGTGCGCAGCGACCGGCAACACGCGGCCGACCTCGACAGCCTGCTGGCACCGCTGCGGCAAGTTGCCGATACCCTGGCGGTGCTGGGTTTCGGCCAGCCGCGCAAGGTCATCATCGATCAACTGGCCGTGGTGCTAAGCCTTGCTCAAGGCCAGCGCGCACCGGATGACGCGACGCTCATGGACGTCGCCGGCGCCTTGCTTTATGTCGAGGCGACCCTGGCCGGCATGGCCGGCACGGTAGAGCCCGAGAGTCAGGAAGACGGTTGCCTGCCGACCACCGACCTGACGCAGATCCATCAGATCGTCATCAAGGAAGCGCGCATTTGCCTGCAACAGGCCAAGGACATGATCGTCGACTACATCGACGCCGACTGGGACCGTCAACATTTGCAGGCGCTGCCGGCCTTGTTGACCCAGGTACGCGGTGCGCTGGCGATGATTCAACTGACCCGCGCGGCGAGCCTGATCGAAACCTGCAGTCACTTCATCCGCGAACATTTGCTGCTCGAACCCGGTCAACCGGGCTGGCAGGAACTGGACAGCCTGGCCGACGTCATCACCAGCATCGAGTATTACCTGGAGCGCCTCACCGATGACCCGGAAGCCACTGAAGAGCCGTTGCTCGATGTGGCGGAAAAAAGCCTGGCTGCCCTCGGATTCTTCCCCAGCGAACAGCGTGTCCCGGTGCTTGAAGACGTGTTGAGCCCCAGCGAAGCGCAGGTCATGGCGCAACTGCAGGAGTTGGACGATCCGGCCATCGTTCAGACCCTGGCCGATGTGCTGGCCAACCCGGTGTCGGCCCTCAACCCGCCGGCCCTGACGACACCGGGAAGCCTGTTGCCGCCCCCTGCCGGTGAAGAGCCGGTCGACGATGAGTTGCGCGAAGTCTTCCTCGAAGAAACCGATGAAGTGCTGGAAGTCCTTCGTGAATACCTGCCGCGCTGGTCGGCGGATCCCGCGAACAAAACCGCGCTGGGCGAAGTGCGGCGTGCTTTCCACACCCTCAAGGGCAGTGGTCGCATGGTCCGTGCGCTGGTCGTGGGAGAACTGGCCTGGGCTGTGGAAAACCTGCTCAACCGCGTTCTGGAACATAGCGTCGCGCCGGGCGCGGCGGTGCAGCAGCTGCTTGGCGATGTACAGGGCTTGCTGCCGGAGCTGCTGGACGAATTTGCCCGAAATGCCCAGCGCCAGCGCAACGATGTCGATCAACTGGCTGCCCGCGCCCATGCCTTGGCCAAGGGTGATGAGCCGGCATCGGACGAAGATACGCAGGACGTTTCGGCACTCGACCCCCTGTTGCTGGAGATCTTCCGCAAGGAAGCGCAGTCGCACCTGGCCAGCCTCAACCGCTTTCTCGATCAGGCCGCCGAGCATGTGCCACTGCAGGCCAGTGACGAGTTGCTGCGTGCCCTGCACACCCTCAAGGGCAGTGCGTCGATGGCCGGGGTCTTGCCGATTGTCGAACTGGCTGCGCCACTGGACCAACTTGCCCGTGAATACAAGGCCCACCAGGTCGCTTTGGACCTGGATGAAGTCGAAGTGCTGCTGGAGGCCGAGGGCTTGTTCCGTCTCGGTTTGCGCCAGCTCACCAGCGATCCACTGGCCAGGATTCCCGATGCCCAGGCGTTGATCGAGCGGACCCAGGCGCTGCTGGCCGAACGCTTGCAGGCACTTCTGGATACACCGAGCAGCAGGTTGCGGATCAAACGCGACCCGCAACTGATCAACAACTTCCTGGCCCAGGGCATGGACATCCTGCTGGATGCCGAAAACCTGTTGCAGCGCTGGCAGCAACATCCCGGCGAGCGCCAGGAACTGAGTGCGCTGCTGGATGAGTTGACCACCCTCGGCGAGGGCGCGCACCTGGCCGATCTGCATCCTGTGGACGAACTCTGCGAAGCCTTGCTCGACCTTTACGGCGCCGTGGAAGAAAGCAGCCTGGCTGTGGGCGATACGTTTTTCCATGAGGCGCAATGTGCCCACGAAGCCTTGATCAACATGCTGGACGAACTGGCTGCCGGCCAGGAAGTCAGCCCGCGGCCGGAACGGATCCGCGCCTTGCACGGCTTGCTCGACGAGAGCCTTGATCCATCGGCCATGGGCCTGATTCGCAGCGATGGCAGTCGTACCCTGAGCATTCGTGAGTTGGGCAATGCCACGGCAGAACTCGCCCGGACCGCGAACGATGTGGACGTGGGCGACGACATCGTTTCGATCTTCCTCGAAGAGGCCGTGGATATTCTCGACAGTGCCAACCAGGCCTTGCAGCGCTGGCTGGACGAGCCGGACAACGGCGCGCCGCTGTCATCCCTGCAGCGCGACTTGCACACCCTCAAGGGGGGCGCGCGGATGGCCGGGATCGAGCCGGTCGCGGATCTGGGCCGTGAGCTGGAAAGCCTGTACGAAGGGCTGGTGGACCGGCGCTACAGCTACAGCGACCCGCTGGCACAGTTGCTGCGACACAGCCATGACCGGTTGGCGAATTTGCTGGAGCAATTGCAGCGCCATCAGCCGCTGGACGATTCCGGCGAGCTGATCGAAGCGGTTCGGGCCTTTCGACAGGGCCATGCCGGTCGCGCCGAAGGGGGCGACCCGGCGACCGGGGACGACGCGAACCCTCATGACAGCGAGTTGCTGGATATCTTCCTCGAGGAAGGTTTCGACATCATCGAAAGCTCCGGAGCGGCGCTGGTGCGCTGGCAGGCCGAGCCGTCGAATCGTCAGGAAGTGGAAACCCTGCTGCGTGACCTGCACACCCTCAAGGGGGGCGCACGCATGGTGGAAATCACCCCGATCGGCGATCTGGCCCATGAGCTGGAATTTCTCTATGAAGGCCTGTCCAGCGGGCTACTCAAACCGACGCCTGCACTGTTCGAACTGCTGCAGCGAAGCCATGACCGCCTGGCGCAGATGCTCGATGCGGCCCGTGCCGCAGAACCGTTGCCGCCGGCTGACCGGTTGCTGGATGCGATCAGGAACTTCAGCCATCCGACCCCAGAGACCCCGCAGCCTGTACCGCTGGAACTGCCGCTGACGGCTACCGTCAAGGCTGAGGCGCCGCAGCCGCCAGTGGACGCCGGCGCGGACATGGTCAAGGTCTCGGCCGAACTGCTCGATGATCTGGTCAACCTGGCCGGCGAGACCTCTATTTTCCGTGGCCGAATCGAACAGCAGGTCAACGATGCGCAAGTCGCCCTGAACGAGATGGAGACAACCATCGAGCGTATTCGCGAGCAGTTGCGTCGCCTCGATACCGAAACCCAGGGCCGGATTCTCAGTCGCCAGCAAGTCGATGGCGAACGCCTGGGCTACGAAGAATTCGACCCGCTGGAAATGGACCGCCATTCGCAATTGCAGCAATTGTCCCGTGCCTTGTTCGAATCGGCCTCCGACTTGCTCGACCTCAAGGAAACCCTCGACCGGCGGACTCAGGATGCGGAAAACCTGCTGCAACAGCAGGGACGCATCAACACCGAATTGCAGGAAGGCCTGATGCGCACGCGCATGGTGCCCTTCGAGCGAATGCTGCCGCGCTTGAAGCGTATCGTCCGTCAGGTGGCGGATGAATTGGGCAAGGATGTGGAGTTCGTGGTCGACAACGCCGAAGGCGAGATGGACCGTAATGTGCTCGAACGCATGGCGGCTCCGCTGGAGCACATGCTGCGCAACGCCGTGGACCATGGACTTGAGCCTGCCCAGGTGCGACTTGCATTAGGCAAGCCGGCGCAGGGGCGAATCACGCTCGACCTGTTGCGTGAAGGTGGCGACATCATTTTCGACATCCGCGACGATGGTGCCGGCGTACCGCTCGATGCGGTGCGACGCAAAGCCATCAAGCGTGGCTTGCTCGATCCTGACAGTGAAATCAGTGACCACGATGTGTTGCAGTTCATCCTGCAACCGGGGTTTTCCACCGCCGAGAAAATCACCCAGATATCAGGGCGTGGCGTGGGCATGGACGTGGTGCTCGAAGAAGTGCGGCAACTGGGCGGTAGCATGAGCATCGATTCCGTGCCGGGGCAGGGCGTGCATTTCCGTATTCGCCTGCCTTTCACGGTGTCGGTCAATCGTGCGCTGATGGTGCAATGCGGCGAGGATCAATATGCCATTCCGCTGAACACCATCGACGGCATCGTCCGCGTGTTGCCCAACGAGCTCGAAGGTCACTACCGCCTCGATCCGCCGGCCTATGAATACGCCGGGCAGCGCTATGAACTGTGTTATCTGGGCGAACTGTTGAAAACCGGTCCCCGGCCAAAACTGTTGGGCCAGAGCCAGGCGTTACCGGTGCTGCTGGTGCAGTGCAACGAACGGCATGTCGCGGTGCAGGTCGATACCATGGCCGGCACCCGCGAGATTGTGGTCAAGAGCCTCGGCCCGCAATTCGCCGCGGTGCAAGGCGTATCGGGAGCGACGATCCTGGGGGATGGCCGGGTGGTGCTGATTCTGGATCTGCTGGCGCCGATCCGCGCCCTGCAGGCCCATGTGCCGCAACGTACGGCGAGCCCGGACAGCGAGTTCGAGCCGCAGCGGCCGTTGCTGGTGATGGTGGTCGACGACTCGGTCACGGTGCGCAAGGTCACCAGCCGCCTGCTCGAACGCCATGGCATGAACGTGTTGACCGCCAAGGACGGTGTCGACGCCATGCTGCTGCTTGAAGAGCACATGCCGGACGTCATGCTGCTGGATATCGAAATGCCGCGCATGGATGGCTTCGAAGTCGCGGCACAAGTGCGCGGCGATGAGCGTTTGCAGCACTTGCCGATCATCATGATCACTTCCCGCACCGGCCAGAAACACCGCGACCGGGCCATGGCCATCGGTGTCAACGACTACCTCGGCAAGCCGTACCAGGAATCGGTGCTGCTCGAAAGCATCGCCCTGTGGAGCAAAACCTATGCTTGAGCAGCGCATCAACCAGCGCAGCATCAACCTCACCGGCCTGTTGCTGCCCCTGGCCGACCGTAACCTGATTCTGCCCAACGTTGCCGTTGCGGAGCTGATCGATTACCAGTCCGCGGCGTTCGATCTCGATACGCCACCCTGGTACCTGGGGCGGGTCACCTGGCGTAACCGGCAGATTCCCTTGCTCAGTTTCGAGTCGGCCTGCGGCAACAAAATCGCCATCGGCGAACGCGCGCGCATCGTCGTCCTCAACGCACTGGGCGGTCGGCCGGAGCTGAAATTCATCGCCATGCTGATCCAGGGCATTCCACGCTCGTACAAGCTCGACAGCCAGTTGAGCTATGTGGATGTGCCGTTGTGTTCGCTGGAAAAAGCGGCGGTGCAGGTGGCGGATCAGGTGGCCAGGGTGCCGGATTTGCTGGCGTTGGAAGAGTTGTTGGTCAATGCCGGGTTGACCTGACAAACCTGTTCGCGGGCAAGTCGAATCGTCGCACCGCTCGCTCCTACAGGCTTACAGCGCCGACGCTTTGACCCTGTAGGAGCGAGCATGCTCGCGATGGTCGTCAACGATCACGCGGGGCACCTGACTTCCCGCGACGTTCTCGGGTTTCTCGCGAGCGTGCTCGCTCCTACAAATACAGGGCTGCGTGCCGGGCTGGCTAAACCTTGGCCTGAGCCAACGTTTCATGGTGATCCAGTGCCCGCTCCACCAACAATTGCACGCCATCGGCCATTCGGCTGAGCGCCAGGGCTACGGAGCGACGCGAGCCTTCCACATCGTCTGCCAGATCGGCCGCAATGGCGCTGATGGAGAGCAAGTCTTCAGAGGCGTTGGCCAGCAGTGCTTCAGTGCCGATATCGGGAGAGACGCTGAAGAGCTGGAATTTTCGGCGCCTGGGCGGTTTTTCATCAGAGGGCGGGAAGTAATGAGAGAAGGCGCGCTCGGCGGCTTCCTTGAGTTTTTCGTCTTCGGAATCTGTGTCTGGAGGATTGGGAGTTACTTTGAACATGGTGAATCTCCGCGTATTGAGTTTCAGCTGCGCCATTCGGTTACCAGGCGAAGGGGTGGCAGCTGTACGCGGGCTGGAAACCCGGGGTGCGGATAACCCGGCAGACACTAGGTCTCCCGCGCACAACCGCCATAACGGAGTGCACACAATAAAGGTGCGCAAGCATACGTTAAGAAAGGCGCTTTTGCGTTATCTACACCACGGGTTTCCAGGCCCGGTCGCCGAATTGGCAGCGACACCCCAAACGATAAAGATCCCCGCAAAGGCCCACCAGTCAGCGGCTTCCGGCAATGTTGTAGGTCGCGACGCACGACTGCGTAGCCGCACACCGTTCCCACGGACAAGCTTTTAAACAAAAACCATCAATTGAAGATTCCCAAAAAGGGACCTATCGTTCCCATTTTGGGACTCATTGGTCGTCGCTGTGCAAAACCTTTCTCTGAGCGAAGCCTTGTTCACAACCACTCAGCAAAAAGTGCTGGGCCTCCTGTTCGGTAAACCCGACCAGAGTTTTTACGCCAACGAGATCGCCCGCTGGGCTCAGGTGGGTAAAGGCAGCCTCATGCGTGAACTGGATCGTCTGCAACGGGCGGGGGTACTGACGATGTCGCGCCAAGGCAACCAGACGCACTATCAAGCCAATCCGGATTGCCCGATCTATGCCGAACTCCTGGGCATCACTCGCAAAACCTTCGGAATCGCGCAACCGTTGCGAGAAGCGTTGCAACCCTTCGCCGAACAGCTGACCTGGGCATTTATCTACGGCTCCATGGCCAAGGATCAGGCAAACGCATCCAGTGACATTGACATCATGCTGATCGGCAAAGGCCTCAACTACAGTGACGTGATGGAGCGGCTCTTGCCACTGGAAGATCAACTGGGCCGCCCCCTTAATCCGACGCTCTACAGCCCTGAAGACTGGGCCGCAAAACTGGCGGCCGAAACGAGTTTTGTCGTGCGGGTAATGCAGCAGGAAAAGATCATCTTGATGGGTGAAAGCCCTGTGGAGTCCAAGGATGGGCAGCAGCGAGAATCTGGAGAATCTGTTACGTAGCGGTGGGTTGAAAGGCGAGCCACCGGATCGCAAGGAATGCGAAGGGTTGATGCGCTCGGCGATGGACCGTCTCAAGGATGCACGAACCGCATCACTTTCCTTCGCAGGCCGATTCGATCTGGCCTACAACGCTGCCCATGCCGTCGCATTGACTGCTTTGCGTTTGAGCGGTTATCGCTCGGATAAACGCTACCTGGTGTTCCAGTGCCTGATGCACACCGCTGATGTGAGCAGGGTACAAGTACGGCTGTTCGCCCTGTGTCATGAACGGCGCAACCTGGCGGAGTACGAAGGCTATATGGATGAAGATGAGGCGTTGCTATTGCAGTTGCTGGAAAGTACTGACCGGCTTCTGGAGCAAGTGCAGGAACAGATGGCCGGGCTTTAGCATTTCAAGGCCTGGAGCACGGGAGTCTTCACTGGCCTCTTCGCGGGCGAGCCGCGCTCCTACAGATTCGGGGTCGTCCACATTAATTGCACATAACCCGTAGGAGTGAGCGGTGCGACGATTCGACTTGCCCGCGAAGGCGTCGGTACGTTCAATGCAAATCCACTAACCATTACGCTAACCGTAACGATCCACCACGCTGCTTGATTGATGCTCCACACACATCGCTCCTAAGGTAGCTCCACGACAGCGAACCCGTGGAGTGGTCATGACAACAACAAAATCCCCCGACTCGCGATGGACGCGGCGGCGCAGCGAAAAGCAGCGGCGTCTCGAGTTGGTCAAGGGCCTTGCCGATGGTGTGGTGTTGCCCACCGACAAGATAGTTTCGGCGCTGGAGGCGTTGATTCTGCCCGGCGACCGTGTGGTACTGGAGGGCAACAACCAGAAGCAGGCGGACTTTCTCTCGCGCTCACTGGCCAAGGCCGATCCAGCCAGGTTGCATGACCTGCACATGATCATGCCCAGCGTCGGTCGCGCCGAACACTTGGACCTGTTCGAACGCGGCATTGCCCGCAAACTCGATTTTTCCTTCGCCGGCACCCAAAGCCTGCGCATCAGCCAATTGCTCGAAGACGGCCTGTTGGAGATCGGCGCGATCCACACCTACATCGAGCTCTACGCACGGCTGGTGGTGGACCTGATTCCCAACGTCGTGCTCTCGGCCGGCTTCATGGCCGACCGTGCCGGCAATATCTACACCGGCCCCAGCACCGAAGACACCCCGGCCCTGATCGAACCCGCCGCGTTCAGTGATGGCATCGTCATCGTCCAGGTCAATCAGTTGGTTGACGACATCAGTGATCTGCCCCGCGTGGATATTCCGGCGTCCTGGGTCGATTTCGTGGTGGTGGCCGACAAGCCGTTCTACATCGAGCCGCTGTTCACCCGCGATCCCCGGCACATCAAGCCTGTGCACGTGTTGATGGCGATGATGGCGATTCGCGGCATCTACGAAAAACACAACGTGCAGTCGCTCAACCATGGCATCGGCTTCAACACTGCGGCTATCGAATTGATCCTGCCCACCTACGGCGAATCCCTGGGCCTCAAAGGCAAGATCTGCCGCAACTGGACGCTCAATCCCCACCCGACATTGATCCCGGCGATTGAAAGCGGCTGGGTCGAAAGCGTGCATTGCTTCGGCACCGAACTGGGCATGGAAAACTACATTGCCGCCCGCCCCGATGTGTTCTTCACCGGGCGTGACGGTTCCTTGCGATCCAACCGGATGTTCAGCCAACTCGCCGGGCAATACGCGGTGGACCTGTTCATCGGCGCCACGCTGCAAGTCGATGGCGACGGTCATTCATCCACTGTCACCCGTGGCCGTCTGGCGGGTTTCGGTGGCGCACCGAACATGGGCCACGACCCCCGCGGCCGTCGCCATGGCACGCCGGCCTGGCTCGACATGTGCCGCACCGACACGGCCGAACCGATGCTCGAGCGCGGCAAGAAACTCGTGGTGCAAATGGTCGAGACCTTTCAGGAGGGCGGCAAACCGACCTTCGTCGAAACCCTCGACGCCATCGATGTGGCGAAGAAGAGCGGCATGCCGCTGGCGCCGATCATGGTGTACGGCGATGACGTGACCCACCTGCTGACTGAAGAGGGCATCGCTTACCTGTACAAGGCCCGCAGCCTGGAAGAGCGCCAGGCGATGATCGCCGCCGTGGCCGGAGTGACCGCCATCGGCTTGCGGCACAACCCCAAGGACACTGCGCGGATGCGTCGCGAAGGCTTGATTGCCTTGCCCGAAGACCTCGGCATCCGCCGCACCGACGCCACCCGCGAGCTGCTGGCCGCCAAGAGCGTGGCCGATCTGGTGGAATGGTCTGGTGGTCTCTACAACCCGCCCGCCAAGTTCAGGAGCTGGTAATGCACGCATTCAACCTGCAACCCAAGCCCCTGGGCCTGGCCGAACGGCTGGCGGATCTGGCGGTGGAAGCGCTGATCGACGAAGCGGATCTGTCGCCGAAACCGGCGCTGGTCGATCGTCGCGGCAGCGGCGCCCATACCGATCTGCATCTGGGGCTGATGCATGCCTCGGCACTGGCCTTGTGGCCGGCGTTCAAGGAAATGGCCGAGGCCGCCCTTGACCTCGGTGAAATCGGTTTGCCGCTGCGTGAGGCGGTGGGACAGATCGGTCGGGAGGGCGAAGCGGCAATGCTGCTGACCACCCACGGCGTGAACACCCATCGTGGTGCGATCTGGGCCCTGGGGCTGCTGGTCACCGCCGTTGCGCTCGCACCCGAAGAAACCGCCGCCGGCGCTATCGCCTTGCGTGCGGCCCGCCTGGCCTTGCTCGACGACCGTTACGCGCCGCGTCCGCAAAGCCATGGTGCGCTCGTCGCCCAGCGCTACGGTGCGCGTGGTGCCCGTGAGCAAGCGCAACTCGCATTCCCCGCCGTGACCCAGTGTGCACTGCCGCAACTCAAGCGCAGCCGCGCCGCCGGCCATGGCGAGCAGAATGCCCGGCTCGATGCGTTGCTGGCGATCATGACCGGGTTGGCCGACACCTGCGTGCTCTATCGCGCCGGCGAACAAGGGCTGCACACCATGCAACGCGGTGCGCAGGCCGTGCTTGATGCCGGCGGTAGCGCCAGCCTCGGCGGTCGTCGCCGGCTGCATGAGCTCGACCAACAACTGATTGCATTAAATGCCTCGCCCGGTGGCGCTGCCGATTTGCTCGCAGCCTGCCTGTTCATCGACCGCATCGAGTCGGGCGACAGCCTCATTCAGGGAGCTTTTTGATGGAAACCTTATCCTTTGAATTCCCCGCCGGGCAGCCGCCACGCGGACGCACGCTGGTGGGTTGTGTCGGCTCGGGTGATCTGGAAGTGCTGATCCAGCCGGGTCAGGCCGGCAAGTTGACGATCACCGTGCAGACCTCGGTCAACGGCAGCGAACAACGCTGGCGGCATCTGTTTGCGCGCATGTTCGACGGCCAGACACCCTCGGCGATGGACATCGACATCCATGATTTCGGCGCCACCCCCGGTGTGGTTCGCCTGCGCCTGGAACAAGGTTTCGAGGAGATCGGCCATGACTGACAGCGCAGCCTTGCTCAACAAGCACAGCTTCGTCGAACTCGGTGCCCGGCAGCGGGCGAAGGCCTTGCTCGATGCCGGCACGTTCCGCGAGTTGATCGACCCGTTTCAGCGGGTCATGTCGCCGTGGCTGGCGCGTCAGGGCGTGGTGCCGCAGGCCGATGACGGCGTGGTGATCGCCAAGGGCAGCGTCGATGGCTTGCCGGTGGTCGTTGCAGCCATCGAAGGCGCGTTCCAGGGCGGCAGTCTCGGTGAGGTCGGCGGGGCGAAAATCGCCGGTGCACTGGAACTGGCGGCCGAAGATAACCGCAAGGGCATCCCGACCCGCGCCGTGTTGCTGCTGGAAACCGGTGGCGTGCGTTTGCAGGAAGCCAATCTCGGCTTGGCGGCGATTGCCGATGTTCATGCGGCGATTGTCGACCTGCGCCAATACCAACCGGTGATCGGCGTAGTGGCGGGCAGCGTCGGCTGCTTCGGCGGCATGTCGATTGCCGCCGGGTTGTGCAGCTACTTGCTGGTGACCCAGGAAGCTCGCCTCGGCCTGAACGGTCCGCAAGTGATCGAACAGGAAGCGGGTCTTGAGGAGTACGACTCACGGGATCGCCCGTTCATCTGGAGCCTTACCGGTGGCGAGCAGCGGTTTGCCACGGGGCTGGTGGATCGCTATGCCGAGGATGACGTGGCGCAGATTCGGCAACAGATCGGTGAACTGCTCAAGCAAGGTTTGCCGAAGCAGCCGCGCACCGAGCAAGCCGAACTGTTCCTGCAACGCCTGGCGCGCCTGGACGCCGGACCGCAAATCGAGCCGGCCACGGTTCGCGACCTGTATCAAGGAGAGCGCTCATGAGTGCGTATTCCCAGAGAGGCTTGAACTGGTTCAACGCCTTGAGTGCCGGTGCCACGGCGGTAGGCGGTTTGCCCGCCTCGCTGAAGGTGGCCGATGGGTTTGTAGGTGAACAGCCTGCGCGGTTTATCGCCGTGGTGGCCGACCCCGACAATCGCTTCGTCCGTGCTCGCCATGGCGAGGTCGGGTTGCTTGAAGGGTGGGGCCTGGCCAAGGCGGTGGATGACGTGATCACGGCTGATCGAAACACGCCGCACAAACGCGCACTGATCGCGATCATCGACGTGCCGAGCCAGGCCTACGGTCGACGCGAGGAGGCGCTGGGCATTCATCAGGCGCTGGCCGCCGCCGCGGACAGTTACGCCCGTGCCCGCCTGGCGGGCCACGCGGTCATCGGCCTGCTGGTGGGCAAGGCCATGTCCGGGGCCTTCCTGGCGCACGGCTATCAGGCCAACCGCTTGATCGCCCTGCGTGATCCGGGGGTGATGGTGCACGCCATGGGCAAGGCGTCGGCGGCGCGGGTCACGTTGCGCAGCGTCGAAGAACTGGAAACCCTGGCCGCCAGCGTGCCGCCGATGGCGTATGACATCGACAGCTACGCCAGTCTGGGCCTGCTGTGGGAAACCCTCTCGGTGGAACAGATCGAGCAGCCGACCGCCACCGATCGGAGCCGGGTGACCGAGTGCCTGATCCAGGCCATCGGCGATGTCGCCGAGAAGGGCCGTGACTTGAGCAGTCGCCTGGGTGCGAGCAATCGCGCGGCCTCCAGTCATGTTCGCCAATTGTTGAGAGAACAGTGGTGAGCACGCTATTGGCCCATGACCTGCTCTGGGGCATGCCCCTTGAGCAGTTGCCCGCGGATGCGCCGGCGTGGGTGATCGAGTCACTCGCCGCCGGGCAGCCCGTGGTGGTGCGCCGCGCGGTAGCGGCGGCGGGGCAGGTCGCAATCGGGGTGCGCGGGACGCTGCGCGAGCAGCGTTATGCCGCGTCAATGGCGATCGCTTCGGTGTCCCGTCGGGTGTCACCCGAGGCGCTCTGCCGGGTCGACAGCCCGCGCGAACTGCCGGCACTGCGAGCATTGGCGCAACTACGGCCAATGCTCGATGCCTGCGGTTGGGTCTGGGGTGTCAGTGGCAGCGCCGGGTTTGAGTTGGCCAGCGGATTCGAAGCCCTGCATGAGGGCAGCGATCTCGACCTGATACTGCGTACCCCGCATCCAATGGGTCGCACCGAGGCACGGGCGTTGGTGACCCGGCTCGATGCGGCGGTGTGTGTGGTGGACATGCAAATGCAGACACCGTTTGGCGCCGTCGCCTTGCGCGAGTGGGCCGGTGCTTCAAGCAAGGTGCTGCTCAAGAATGCCACTGCCGCCTGCCTCGTGAATGATCCCTGGCAACCACAGGAGCAAGCAGCGTGAGCAGCTTGCTGGTATTCCCGGGGCAGGGCGCGCAGCAGCCGGGCATGCTCCAGCGCCTGTCGCAGGAAACCCTGAGAGAGGCGAGTGATGTGCTTGGCGAGGATGTCCTGCTGCTCGATTCTGCCGAGGCATTGCAGTCGACCAGGGCGGTGCAACTTTGCCTGTTGATCGCCGGTGTAGCGGCTGCCCGGCAGTTATCGTTGCCGACGGATTACGTCGCCGGATTATCCATCGGCGCGTATCCGGCAGCAGTGGTGGCCGGTGCCTTGAGTTTCAGCGATGCACTGCATCTGGTCAGCCTGCGGGGTGAGTTGATGCAGCAGGCTTACCCGCAGGGCTACGGCATGACCGCGATCATCGGTCTGGATCTGGCGACGGTGGAAGGCTTGCTGGCGCAGGTCCACAGCATCGACACACCGGTTTACCTGGCCAACATCAATGCCGATAACCAGGTGGTGATTGCCGGCAGCGACGGCGCTATGCAAGCCGTCGCCGAATTGGCCAGGGGTCGTGGTGCCGGTGTTGCCAGGCGCCTGGCCGTGAGCGTGCCGTCGCACTGTCCGTTGCTGGACGCGCCGGCAAAGGTTCTGGCCGAAGCCTTCGCCAACGTGTCGCTGAAAACACCCGTGACGGGATACCTGAGCGGCAGCCGCGCGCGGCCGATCAATCGTGTCGAAGCGTTGCGCGACGACCTGGCGTTCAACATGTGCCGCGTGGTGGATTGGCGCGGTACGGTGCAAAACGCCTATGAGCGCGGCGTGCGTCTACAGATCGAACTGCCGCCCGGTGCGGTGTTGACCGGGCTGGCGCGCCGGGTGTTCGAACAAGGCACCGTGATTGCGTTCGACGGTGCCCGGCTCGATACCCTGCAGGCGCTGTTACGTGAGGAGGGGCGCCGCCACTCCTAGACCTGCGACTTGAGGCTTCGAACAACAAAAACAACATTCGACGATGCACTTTGAGGACGACAACAATGATTATTTACGGTGTGGCACTGCTGGCGATCTGCACCCTGGCCGGGGTGATCATCGGCGACATGCTCGGCGTTCTGCTGGGCGTCAAATCCAATGTCGGCGGGGTCGGGATCGCGATGATCCTGTTGATCTGTGCGCGGCTGTGGATGCATAACCGCGGCGGCATGACCAAGGACTGCGAAATGGGCGTCGGCTTCTGGGGCGCCATGTACATTCCCGTGGTGGTGGCGATGGCTGCGCAACAGAACGTGGTCACGGCCCTGCACGGTGGCCCGGTGGCGGTGCTGGCCGCGATTGGCTCGGTGGTGGTTTGCGGCTGCACCATTGCCTTGATCAGCCGGACCCACAAGGGCGAACCCTTGCCCGATGAACCGGAGGCAATGACGTCGACCGGTGCACCGGCAGGAGGTCGCTGATATGTGGGAACTCATTGAGAAAGGCCTGGCAACCAACAGTCTGGTTACTGCATTCGCTTTCGTCGGCATCATCATGTGGGTGTCGGTGATTCTCTCCAAACGCCTGACCTTCGGGCGCATTCACGGCTCGGCGATTGCCATCGTCATTGGCTTGGTGCTGGCCTGGGTGGGCGGCACCCTGACCGGCGGGCAAAAAGGCCTGGCGGACCTGACGCTGTTCTCCGGCATCGGCCTGATGGGTGGCGCCATGTTGCGCGACTTTGCCATCGTTGCCACGGCCTTCGAAGTGCAGGCCACCGAAGCGAAAAAGGCCGGGCTGATCGGTGCAGTCGCCTTGCTGCTGGGAACCGTGCTGCCGTTCATTGTCGGCGCGTGCATGGCCTGGGCGTTCGGCTATCGCGATGCGGTCAGCATGACCACCATTGGCGCGGGTGCGGTGACCTACATCGTCGGCCCAGTGACCGGCGCGGCGATTGGTGCAAGCTCCGACGTGGTGGCGTTGTCGATTGCCACCGGCCTGATCAAGGCGATCCTGGTGATGGTCGGCACACCGATGGCGGCCCGCTGGATGGGCCTGGACAACCCGCGCTCGGCGATGGTGTTCGGCGGCCTGGCCGGGACCGTCAGCGGCGTGACGGCAGGCCTGGCGGCGACGGACCGGAGGCTGGTGCCTTATGGCGCGTTGACTGCGACCTTCCACACCGGGCTCGGGTGCCTGTTGGGGCCGTCGGTGTTGTTCTTCATCGTGCGCGGGATAGTGGGTTAGTCGTCGTTTGATCTGACGCCTTCGCGGGCAAGCCTCGCTCCTACAGGGGATAGCATTCCCTTGTAGGAGCGAGGCTTGCCCGCGAAGGGAGCGACACGGTGTCAGACCTGGCGATTGGCATACATCCGGCACTCGGCCAGCAACGCCAGCAGGTTCGGATCACGCTCCTTGGCCTTGAGGAACACTACGCCTATATGCTGCTGCAACCGGTACTTTTCCTGTAGCGCAATCAACTTCACCCGGTTCTCGTACACCGCAGCGATCCTCCCCGGCAGCAACGCATAACCGACACCGGAGCTGACCATGCTCAGCAGGGTGAAGATGTCGTTGACCTGCATCGCCACCTTCGGCTCGAACCCCGCCTGGCTGAACACTCGATTGCCGTCCTGATGCGTGGCGAAGCCCTGGGTCAGGGTGATGAAGGTTTCGTCGCGCACTTCGGCCAGATCGACTTCACTGCGTTGGGCAAATTTCGAGTCCGCCGGCGTGGCCAGGAAAATATCGTCGGAGAACAGCGGGATGTGCTCCAGGTCCGGGTCGTTGATGCTGTCGTCCAGCGACACCAGGATCGCATCGACTTCCATGTTCTTGAGCTTGTACAGCAGGTCGAAATTGGAGCCGAGAATCAGGTCGATGTTGAGTTCGCTGCGACGGATTTTCAGGCCCATGATCAATTGCGGCACGGTCTTGACGGTCAGCGAATACAGCGAGCCGAGCTTGAAGCGTTCGGCGGAAAAACCGGCGGCTTCGCGGGTCAGCCGTACGCTTTCGATCACGTCCTGAATCAGTTTCTGTGCCCGCTCTTCCAGCACATAAGCGCTTTCCAGTGGCGTCAGGTTGCGGCCTTCGTGCTTGAACAACGGGCAACGCAGGGCGTTTTCCAGGGAGTGGATCGCGCGGTGAACGCTGACATTGCTGGTTTGCAATTCGGCAGCGGCCCGGGCCAGATTGCCGGTGCGCATGAAGGCCAGGAACACCTCGAGTTTTTTCAGGGTCAACTCTTCATCGATCAGCATGGCGTGGGCTCTTTCTGGTATCGCTCGATTGTGCCCGTAATACGGAAACATTGCGCTTTCAAGCTACAGACCTGAGGCTTGTGTAACGATTTTTGAGGTAGGCACCGATGTATCACGGGGAAAGATTGAACGCCTGGACGCATTTGATCGGGGCGGTGGCGGCGTTTGTCGGCGGGGTGTGGCTGATCGTAGCCGCCAGCCTGGACGGCAGTCCGTGGAAGATTGTCAGCATGGCGATCTACGCCTTTACCTTGCTGGTGTTGTACAGCGCATCGACCGTGTACCACAGCGTGCGCGGGCGCAAGAAAGCGATCATGCAGAAGGTCGATCACTTCTCGATCTACCTGTTGATCGCCGGCAGCTATACGCCGTTTTGCCTGGTCACCCTGCGCGGGCCCTGGGGGTGGACACTGTTCGGGATTGTTTGGGGGCTGGCACTGATCGGCATCCTGCAAGAGATCAAGCCGCGTTCAAAAGCACGCGTTCTGTCGATCGTGATTTATGCCGTGATGGGCTGGATTGTCCTGGTGGCGGTCCGGCCATTGCTGACGGCACTGGGCAGCGCCGGTTTTGCCTGGCTGGCAATGGGCGGGGTGTTGTACACCGTGGGGATCATCTTCTTCGCCCTTGACCAACGCCTGCGCCATGCCCATGGGATCTGGCATCTGTTCGTGATCGCCGGGAGCCTGCTGCACTTCGTCGCGATCCTGCTATACGTCCTGTAGGTGCGAACAATCACAAACCGTAGGAGCGAGGCTTGCCCGCGAAGGGGGCCTCAAGATAATCAAAAGCTTCGCGGGCAAGCCTCGCTCCTACGGTTACGGGGTAGGGCAGGTTAGGCGATCCAACTGTTCACGGGCCCGTCGGCTGAACACCTGCAACAGATCGTTCAAGGTATGCGGCGGAGGCTCGGCAGCACGGGTCACGGCATACAGGGTGATGGGTAACGGCGGTGCCAGAGGACGGACTGTGGTGGTGGCGGGGGATGCGCCCAGTGCGGTAAACGGATCGATCACCGCCAGCCCCGCCCCGGACTCCACCATCGCCCGGGCCAATGAATAGGTCTGCACGGCGATGCGCACCCGAGGCGGTGGCTCGACCGCTTCCAGGTAGCTGTCCAGGCGAGCGGCCAGCGGGTCGGCGCTGGACAGGCCGATCAAGGGCGCACCGGCCAGGGCGATCAGCGGCAACGGCGAACCTTCTTCTTCCGCTGGCCAGTAACCGGCAGGCGCCAGCGCCACCAGCACGCCGCTGGCCAGGGCCTGCGCCTTGAGGCCGGGATGATCCGGTCGTTGCAGGGTCAGGGCGACATCCACTTCGCGCATCAGCAGGTTCTGCACCAGTTCGCGGCTGTGGGCGCTGGACAATTCGCAGGCGATATCAGGGTAGCGTTCGGTCCATTCATGAATAGCCGGCGGCAGCAAGGACAGGGCCAGCGCGGGAGTGGCACCGATTCGCAGGCTGTGACCAGGCGCGCGACGCAGGCTTTGGGCCAGGCGCCGCACCCCTTGCAGGCTTTCACTGACCTTGTCGACCTCGCGCTCCAGTTCCAGCGCTTCGGGCGTTGCCTGCAACTTGCCGCGTATGCGCAGAAACAACGGGAAACCCAACTGTTGCTCGGCGTGCTGCAATACCTTGGTCACCGCCGGTTGCGAGACATGCAGCAACTGTGCGGCGGCGCTGATCGAACCGGTCTGGCGGATGGCCTGGAAAATCTCGATGTGGCGAAGGCGCATGACACGTCCATAACCTTTGCTTATGGGCTTGGCATCTTTATTCATTGTTCGCCGCCTGTCACCTGGCCCTAATCTCGAAGCCGTCTTCTCTACGGTTTCAAGGACGGACATGGCTCAGCGTGTATGCATCATCGGCGGCGGTGTGATCGGTCTGGCAACGGCGTATGCGCTGGTGCGCGATGGTTTTGACGTGACCCTGGTCGAAGCCCGGGACTCGCTGGGCAGCGAAACCAGTTTTGCCAACGGCGGGCAACTTTCCTATCGCTATGTTGCGCCCCTGGCCGATGCCGGGGTGCCGTGGCAAGCGATTGGCTGGATGTTGCGCGGCGATTCGCCGTTGAAGCTGCGGCCACGTCTGGAACCGGCGCAGTGGCGCTGGATGATTTCGTTTCTCGGTGCTTGCCGTCGCTCGGTCAATCGCCGGAATACCGCGCACTTGCTGCGTCTGGCACTGCTGAGTCAGGACACGCTCAAGACATGGCGCGAGGAGGATGGGCTGTCGGGCTTTCATTGGCGGCGCAACGGCAAACTGGTGACGTTCCGCCAGCGCAGCCGTTTTGATCATGCGCGCCACAGCCTGGCCGACCCTGCGTTGCAGCAGGTGTTGTCGCCGGCAGATTGCGCGCAACTGGAACCGGCGCTCGCCGATTCGCCTTTTGTGGGGGCGATTTATACCCCGGACGAAGAAGTGGGCGATTGTCATGCCTTCTGCCGGAGGCTGGCCGCGCGGCTTGAAGCCTCCGGTCGCTGCGAGTTTCGTCTGGGTCAGGGAGTAACCGGGATTCGCAACAGTCGCGGTGCCGTCAGCGCCATTGAACTGGGCAGCGAAGTGTTGCCGGTCGAGCAGTTGGTGATCGCCGCCGGTTATCGCAGCGCACAGCTGGCATTGCCCGGCTTGCAGTTGCCGCTGTACCCGCTCAAGGGCTACAGCCTGACGGTGCCGATCGACGCCGGACACCGGGCGCCGGACGTGAGCATCACCGACTACGACCGCAAGATCGTGTATGCGCGCATCGGTGAGCAACTGCGTGTGGCAGCGATGGTCGACATCGTCGGCTTCGACCCGGCAGTCGATCCCAGGCGCCTGGCGCTGATCAAGCGACAGGCCCGTGAAACCTTTCCCGAGGCCGGCGCCTATGACGAAGCTATCGAATGGGCTGGCATGCGCCCGGCAACCCCCAGCGGCGTGCCGCTGCTGGGTGCCACGGCCTATCGAAACCTGTGGCTCAACCTGGGGCATGGTGCGTTGGGGTTCACACTGGCCTGCGGCAGTGCGCGGTTGCTCAGCGAGCTGATCGGCCAGCGAGCGACCTCCAACGCCATGAAATGCAACCTGTAGGAGCCAGGCTTGCCGGCGAAGTCGGTCTTTCGTTGTGCGGCGACATTGAAAACGCTTTCGCCGGCAAGCCTGGCTCCTACGGATTCGGTTAGAAGTCGCCCCAAAGCTGTTGGGCCACCGCCAGCGCCACAACGGGTGCGGTTTCGGTGCGCAATACACGTGGGCCGAGGCGGGCGGCGTGAAAACCGCTGGCCTTGGCCTGCTCCACTTCGGCGTCGGACAAACCGCCTTCCGGGCCAATCAAGAAGGCGAGAGTGGACGGCTTGGCGTGGCTGACCAGCGGTTCGGCGACCGGATGCAGCACCAGTTTCAGCTCGGCTTGAGTCTGTTTCAGCCAATCGGCCAGCAATACGGGCGGGTGAATCACCGGCACCCGTGAACGCCCGCATTGCTCGCAGGCGCTGATCGCCACCTGGCGCCAGTGCAGCAGGCGTTTATCGGCGCGTTCGTCCTTGAGCCGGACTTCGCAACGCTCACTGAAAATCGGCGTGATTTCGCTGACGCCCAACTCGGTGGCTTTCTGAATCGCCCAGTCCATGCGCTCGCCACGGGACAGGCCCTGGCCGAGATGGATCTGCAAGGGCGATTCGATCTGGCCGGCAAGCTGCTCATCGATCTGTACCACGACGCGTTTTTTCCCGACCTCCACCAGCGAGCCGCGAAACTCATGGCCGGAGCCGTCGAACATCTGCACCGCGTCACCCTCGGCCATGCGCAGCACGCGGCTGATGTAATGCGCCTGGGCTTCGGGCAGTTCGTGTTCGCCGGTACTCAAGGGGGCGTCGATGAAAAAGCGGGACAGTCTCATTTCTGTTCTCTGATGTTGATCGTTCCCACGCTCTGCGTGGGAATGCAGCCAGGGACGCTCTGCGTCCCAAAAGCCGAACGCGGAGCGTCCGGTGAGGCATTCCCACGCAGAGCGTGGGAACGAGCCCGGTTAGCCCGGATCGCGAAAGCCCGGGTGGAAGTCCTTCGGCACCGCCACGCTGACGCTGTCGCGGGTAGCGATGTCGATGCCTTCGCTGGCCACTTCGGCCAGGAAGTCGATCTGCTGCGGGGTGATGACATACGGCGGCAGGAAGTACACCACACTGCCCAGCGGTCGAAGCAGGGCGCCGCGCTCCAGCGCATGCTGGAACACCTTCAGGCCGCGACGTTCCTGCCATGGGTAGGCTTCTTTACTGGCCTTGTCCTTGACCATTTCGATGGCCAGCACCATGCCGGTCTGACGCACTTCCGAGACGTTGGGATGATCGACCAGGTGCGCGGTCGAGGAGGCCATGCGCTGCGCCAGCGCCTTGTTGTTCTCGATCACTTTGTCTTCTTCGAAGATATCCAGCGTCGCCAAGGCCGCCGCACAGGCCAGCGGGTTGCCGGTGTAGCTGTGGGAATGCAGGAAGGCGCGCAGGGTCGGGTAGTCATCGTAGAAGGCGTTGTAGACCTCGTCGGTGGTCATGCACGCCGCCAACGGCAGGTAACCGCCGGTCAGGGCCTTGGACAGGCACAGGAAGTCCGGGCGGATGCCGGCCTGCTCGCACGCGAACATGGTCCCGGTGCGGCCAAAGCCCACGGCGATTTCATCGTGGATCAGGTGCACGCCATAACGGTCACAGGCTTCGCGCAGCAGCTTGAGATACACCGGGTGATACATGCGCATGCCGCCGGCGCCCTGGATCAGCGGTTCGACGATCACCGCCGCGACCGTATCGTGATGCTCGGCCAGGGTCTGTTCCATCGCGGCGAACATGTTGCGCGAGTGCTCTTCCCAGCTCATGCCTTCGGGGCGCAGGTAGCAATCCGGGCTCGGCACCTTGAGGGTGTCCATCAGCAGCGCTTTGTAGGTTTCGGTGAACAACGGCACATCACCCACGGACATCGCCGCCATGGTCTCGCCGTGGTAGCTGTTGGTCAGGGTGACGAAGCGCTTCTTGTTCGGCTGGCCGCGATTGAGCCAGTAGTGAAAGCTCATTTTCAGCGCGACTTCGATGCACGATGAGCCGTTATCGGCGTAGAAGCACCGGGTCAGGCCTTCAGGCGTGATCTTCACCAGGCGTTCGGACAGTTCGATCACCGGTTGATGACTGAAGCCGGCGAGAATCACGTGCTCCAGTTGATCGACCTGGTCCTTGATGCGCTGGTTGATTCGCGGGTTGGCGTGGCCGAACACGTTGACCCACCAGGAACTGACGGCATCGAGGTAGCGCTTGCCTTCGAAGTCTTCCAGCCAGACGCCTTCACCGCGCTTGATCGGGATCAGCGGCAGTTGTTCGTGGTCTTTCATCTGGGTGCAGGGATGCCACAACACGGCGAGATCGCGTTGCATCCACTGATTATTCAGGCCCATTTTCAATCTCCTGGAGGCGGTCCGTGACACGCGCGGACATACAATCGCGCAAGCCTATGCAATGCCTGCCACGGGGACAACCCATTGTGTCGATTGAGCTACTTTGTATAGGGCGGTAGACGTTGCTGGCGGGCGTCTGACGGCTGACGTATCCTTCGCGGTTCTTGAGTCGCCTGGCTCGCAAAATCGCTATTTTTACGATATTTCCGGAGTTCGCTGAATGTCTGTCGGTTGGCTGCGCGCCTGTGCGCTGGTGATGTTGGGGCTGTTCAGCGTGTCTACGCTGGCCAAGGATAAAACCGCAATCGTGGTGGGTGGCGGGGTCGCGGGCCTCACGGCCGCCTATGAACTGCAGAACAAGGGCTGGCAGGTCACGCTGCTGGAAGCCAAGCCGAACCTGGGCGGTCGTTCCGGCATGGCCACCAGCGAGTGGATCGGCAATGACAAGGCCCAGCCGGTCCTGAACAAATACGTATCGACCTTCAAGCTGAGCACCACGCCGGCCCCCGAGTTCGTGCGGACTCCGGGCTACCTGATCGATGGCGAGTATTTCAGCGCCGCCGACCTGGCCACCAAGCAGCCGGCTACTGCCGAGGCGCTCAAGCGTTACGAGAAAACCCTCGATGACCTGGCGCGTTCGATCGACGACCCGCAAAACCCGGCGTCCAGCAACACGCTGCACGCGCTGGACCAGATCAACGTGTCCAGCTGGCTCGACAAGCAAAACCTGCCGGCCACCGCGCGCCAGTTGGTCAACCAGCAGATCCGTACCCGCTACGACGAGCCTTCGCGCCTGTCGCTGCTCTATTACGCTCAGCAAAATCGCGTTTATCGCGGCGTTTCCGACCGCGACTTGCGGGCGGCGCGTCTGGTCGGTGGCAGCACGGTGCTGGCCCAGGCTTTCGTCAAGCAACTGAAAACCATCAAGACCAATTCCCCGGTATCGGCCATCACCCAGGACAAGGACGGCGTCACCGTGAAGGTCGGCAGTGTCGGCTATCAGGCTGACTACGTGGTCCTGGCCGTGCCGCTGCGCGCCCTGAACAAGATCGAGATGATCCCGGCGCTGGACGCCCAGCACCAGGCGGCGATCAAGGGCACCAACTACGGCTGGCGCGACCAGATCATGCTGAAGTTCAAGACGCCGGTGTGGGAAAGCAAGGCGCGGATGTCCGGCGAAATCTACAGCAACACCGGTCTTGGCATGCTGTGGATCGAACCTGCCTTGAAGGGTGGCGCCAACGTGGTGCTCAACCTCTCCGGCGATAACGCGCGGGTCATGCAGGCATTCGGCGACAAGCAGATGGTGGATCAGGTGCTGATCCGTCTGCATGCCTTTTATCCACAGGCCCGTGGTGCGTTCACCGGTTATGAAATCCGTCGCTACAGCACCGACCCGTCGACCGGCGGTTCGTACCTGGCCTTCGGCCCTGGCCAGATCAGCAAGTACTGGCGCCTGTGGGAGCGTCCGCTGCAACGCGTAGCGTTCGCCGGTGAACACACCGACACCCTGTATCCGGGCACCCTGGAAGGCGCGTTGCGCACCGGTCAGCGTGCAGCCGGTCAGGTTGAAGATCTGGCGGCGGGCAAGTCTGTTGACGCGCCAAAAGTCGGGCCTGCTGCGGCCGTGGCGACTGCGGCGGCGGTGGGTACGGGCGCCGTGGCGGCGAAGAAAGGCAACTTCTTCAGCAACCTGTTCGGCGGTTCCGATGACGACAAGAAACCGGAACCGGCCAAGGCTCCCGAGCCTGTAGCCTCTGCACCGGCCGTTGCGCCAGCCCCGGCTCCGGCTCCGGTAGTTGCACCGGTGGAAGCACCGAAACCTGCTGAACCGGTGAAAGCCGAACCTGCCAAAAAGGTAGCCCCGGCGAAGAAACCGGCCGCCAAGACCGAGGCGAAAAAAGCCCCGGCCAAAGCGCCGGCGAAAAAGGCTGAACCGGCGAAGAAGCCAGCGGCCAAGCCTGCGGCGCCGACTGAGGCCAAGGCTCAGTAACGTTCAGGTGTAAAAAAGCGCGGCCCATGGGTCGCGCTTTTTTTTTGCTCTTCAAACATGAGGCGTCTCTGTTATGCCCATGCGGTCCTACACGCCTCAGCGATCTATCGGAGACTTCCCACAAAGAAATCAGAGGCAAATGATAGAGCGCGTTTGAGCTGAAGATTTATGCTCTTCAAAAAACTGGAGCGCATATGAAAGCACGGGCAGCAATAATGATATTGGTAACACTCTCTGGTTGTGAGAGTGGCCAGTTCTTTCCTGGTGGAGTCGGCCCAGAGTTGGCGCATAGATGTCATATTAATCCATACGATCCTGATTGCCTGAATCCGCCCCCAGTTTTTAAAGGTCCTTGAGCATCAAATAATCAAATATCTCTTAAAAACTGGAGAGGTGTATGAAAGCGCTAGTAGTTGTAATGGTTTTGTTAGCTGTTCTTGGCTGTGTAAATGGCCGATTGGATCTCAAGCTACATGCCCCTGAACTGGCCCATAAATGCGATATTGATCCATACTATCCTGACTGTTTGGAGCCAAAGCCAATATTCAAAAGCTCTTAAGTATCTCGAGATATATATAGAGGATGTCTCTCAAAATCTCCAAATAGTATGCCCCTCACTATATGGAAGGTCTCTGACGAGCCTTTCTTTGGGCTTTGTAATACGTCCAGGAACGAAACCAAATCGCGCCCAGCACAAGTTTCCTGTGCGCTGATCGTAAATAACCAAATTTCCATCATCTTGCATAGACATCCAACTGTTGTGCCAAAGCGATTTGTCAATACTGTGAGTGCTTTCGGCAACCCACAGTCGCCTTCTGGACGGATCATAAAGAAAGCCACTATTACTGATAACAAACATCAGCGGTTCACTCATCCTTTTCGGATGGGTGGTTCGGCTATAAGGCTGATTGGTATCTGCAGTCCACACTACTGCCCCATTATCCGTAATGACCAAATTTCCATCAGCTTGCAATACCAATCTAAATCGCCCGCTCAGTGACGTTAGATATTGCCCCGGCGACATTGTTTGATTAGGAGGCAGTACCGGCGAGCCGTTTGCTTGAAAGGGGGTGTAATTAATGGCCATATCTTCACCTTAATCAAATAGTTGTTGAGCGCTTATTTGATCAAGTTTAAATGCCTAGGTGGCCATATATATTTATCGCTTTTCCAAAATCGTCAGCACGCAACAGAAAAGCCTGTGGCCCTGTAGGAGCGAGCATGCTCCGGGCGGCGTTCCGACGATGGGCCGGAGGGTGCCGCGGTTATCCAGGAAGCCCGCGTTTTCGTTGACGTCCATCGCGAGCATGCTCGCTCCTACAGGGGGGCGTTTTCTGCCCGAAAAAATGGGGTGGCTGGAGCCGAATAAACCCTCTGGTACAGGTGTTCTCCGGTTTGTATTCACTTCTTTTCACAATTTGGACTTTAATCTTTCCTTAACTCAGCTGTTTTAGACTCCACATCGATTTTTTCGATATTTCAAAGCGAATTTTTCCGCTTTAATTCGATAGGTAAATCGATAGTCTTGGGCCAGCACTTACAGGGATCTAGGCAATGCAGCTACGTAACTCCACTTCTCGCTATGGCTGGGTCAGCATTTTTCTGCACTGGGGCGTGGCGCTGGCCGTGTTCGGCTTGTTCGCCCTGGGCTTGTGGATGGTCGACCTTGGCTACTACGACCCCTGGCGTAAAGCCGGGCCGGATATTCACAAGAGCATCGGGTTGATTCTGCTGGGGTTCATGGTGTTGCGCGTGTTGTGGCGGTTTGTCAGCCCGCCACCACCGACGTTGGCCAGCTACAGCCGCATGACGCGCCTGGGCGCGAAATTTGGCCATGCCTTTCTGTATGTCTGTTTGTTCGCTGTGATGATTGCCGGTTACCTGATTTCCACCGCAGAAGGTGTCGGGATTCCGGTGTTTGACTGGTTTGAAGTGCCTGCGCTGGTTTCCGGACTGCCGGACCAGGCGGATAACGCCGGGGCGATTCACCTCTACCTGGCGTGGACGCTGGTCATTTTTTCCGGCCTCCATGCGTTGGCAGCATTGAAACACCACTTTATTGACCGTGATGTGACCCTCAAGCGCATGCTCGGTCGCAAAGCCTGAAGTTCAACCTCGACTCTCAAGGAAAACAAAGCATGTTGAAAAAGACTCTCGCCGCTCTGGCTATCGGTTCCGCACTGCTGTCCGCCAATGTGATGGCGGCTGACTACGTCGTTGACAAGCAAGGCCAGCACGCCTTTGTCAACTTCAAGATCAGCCACCTGGGCTACAGCTACATCTACGGTACTTTCAAGGACATCGACGGCAAATTCAGCTTTGATGCTGCCAAGCCTGAAGACAGCAAGATCGAGTTCAACGTGAACACCGCCAGCGTCTTCACCAACAACGCCGAGCGTGACAAGCACATCTCCAGCAAAGACTTCCTGGAAGTGGATAAATTCGCCAAGGCCACCTTCGTGTCCACCAGCGTCAAATCCACCGGCAAGAATGCCGATGGCAAAGACACTGCCGACGTCACTGGCGACCTGACCATTCACGGCGTCACCAAGCCTGTTGTCGTCAAGGCGATCTTCGTGGGCGAAGGCAAGGATCCATGGGGCGGCTACCGTGCCGGCTTCGAAGGTACCACCAGCATCAAGCGTTCTGATTTCGGCAAGATGATGGACCTGGGTCCACAGTCTGACGAAGTGAAACTGATCATTTCGTTCGAAGGTGTCAAAGCGAAGTAATTTTCGCGACCGATACAAAAACGCCCCTGATCTTGCGATCAGGGGCGTTTTTTATTGCCTGGAGAACACTCAGCGGTTGCGGGTCAGCAACGCCGGTTTTTCGCCACGAGGACGGCTTGGCAATTGATCCAGCTGCTCAGGTGTCGGGAAACGGTCGATTTTCGACTCCTTGTGCATGATCTTTGGTGCATTGCCCCGCGGATTCTGCACGGCCGGTTCAGAGCGGGACTGGTCGTCGCGAGCCGGGCGACGATTGCGCGAGTCTTCGCGACGGGGCTGGCCATCACGTTGACCACCGCTGCGTTGGCCGCTGCGCTTGGGAGTGCCGTCGCTGTTGCGCGGACCGTTCTGGCGACCCTGTGGCTTGCCGCCACGTGGCGCGCCGGCGCCCGCACTTGAACCTGCGCCCTGACCCTGGGCGCCCGGGCGACGACCGCGGCCCGGTGCCGGTGCTTGCTTGGGCACGTAGTCGACACGGTTGCCGAAGTTGTCGATATCGTCATCCAGGAATTCATCCGGATCACGGTCGGCAGGGACGCGCGGCGGCTGGCTTGCTTGACGCTGTTCGCGGGCCGGGCGCTCGCCACGAGCGGACGCGGCCGGCTTTTCCTTGCCTTTGTCCTTGCCCTTGTCCTTGCGACCGCCACTGCCGCTGCCGCTGTTCGAACCTTCACCACGCGGGCCGCGCGGGTTGCGAGGGTTGCGCATGTCCGGACGCTCGCGGGCTTCGGGTTTTTCCGCTTCCACGGCGCTGGCATCGAAGCCCATCAGATCACCGTCAGGGATCTTCTGCCGGGTCATGCGCTCGATGCTTTTCAGCAGCTTTTCTTCGTCCGGGGCCACCAGCGAGATCGCTTCGCCCGAACGACCGGCACGGCCGGTACGGCCAATGCGGTGTACATAGTCTTCATCGACGTTCGGCAGTTCGAAGTTGACCACATGTGGCAACTGGTCGATGTCGAGGCCGCGTGCGGCGATATCGGTGGCGACCATGATGCGCACAGTGCCGGCCTTGAAATCGGCCAGGGCTTTGGTACGGGCATTCTGGCTCTTGTTGCCGTGGATCGCGACGGCGCTCAGGCCGTGCTTGTCCAGGTACTCGGCCAGGCGGTTGGCGCCATGCTTGGTACGGGTAAACACCAGCACCTGTTCCCAGGCGCCGGCGGTGATCAGATGCGCCAGCAGTGCGCGCTTGTGACTTGCCGGCAGGCGGAATACGCGCTGTTCGATGCGCTCGACCGTGGTGTTCGGTGGCGTGACTTCGATGCGTTCCGGGTTGTGCAGCAGCTTGCTGGCAAGGTCGGTGATGTCCTTGGAGAAAGTCGCCGAGAACAGCAGGTTCTGGCGCTTGGCCGGCAGGCGGGCCAGGACTTTCTTCACATCATGGACGAAGCCCATGTCGAGCATGCGGTCGGCTTCGTCCAACACGAGGATTTCCACGTGGGACAGATCGACGCTGCCTTGGCCGGCGAGGTCGAGCAGTCGGCCAGGGCACGCTACCAGCACGTCCACGCCACGGGACATGGCCTGAACCTGCGGGTTCATGCCGACGCCGCCGAAGATGCAGGCACTGACGAATTTCAGGTCACGGGCATAGACCTTGAAGCTGTCATGCACTTGCGCGGCGAGTTCGCGGGTGGGCGTCAGGACCAGTACGCGCGGTTGGCGCGGGCCATGACGCTGGGATTTGTCCGGGTGACCGTTGGGGAACAACCGCTCCAGAATCGGAAGGGCGAAACCACCGGTTTTACCGGTACCTGTCTGTGCCGCGACCATCAGGTCGCGACCTTGCAACACGGCGGGAATGGCCCGCTGTTGCACCGGAGTAGGCTCGGTATAGCCCGCCGCTTCGATGGCGCGGACTAAAGCCTCGGAGAGACCGAGGGAAGCAAAGGACATGAGTAATCCTGTTGTCAGTTAGGGCTGGGCCCAATGGGAGTCTTGCCTGGCGCGAATGGCGTTAGAGGACGCAATCCCGTCCGGTCCAGCCTCGGTCTCGAAGGCTCGTCTGGAGCGCTCGCGCGGGCCAAAAGGCTGCGCTGTAGCGGGTCGAGATACCTTGAACGATTCCGGGTGTCCGGGCGTAAGCCTGGCGGGAACGCCGGAGTATAACAGAGCAATCACTGTGCGCCGCTTTCCTGCTGCTCAACGGTTTTCGCTCGGGTGGCGGTGGCGCTTGCAGGATTGATCGCACTATCCGGAGCAGCGCCGTATCGGGCGCTCAGCTCGGCATAGGCGGGTTCGCGCTTGAAACGCTTGAGTTCGGCACCGAAGCGTTGCACCAGCAAGTCCATGCCGGCATTGCGGCGCACCGCCAGAAACTGGCTCTGCTGGCTGATGATGGTCGGGTTTTCGGTGATTTTGTCGCGAATGTTCAATTGATCGAGCAAATGCTGTCCGACCCGGCGATCGGTGATCAGCAAGTCGATTCGTCCGCGCAGCAGCTTGCCGAAGTTGGCTTCGTGGCTGGGTGCCGGTTCGCGGGTAAACAGCGTCGACTCCCTGAAGTCCTGGCTGTACAGGTAACCCGGCGAGGTGCCGATGGTCAGGCCACGTAATTCGTCGAGGGTGCGGAATGGGTGGGGACGCTCATTGGCGTAGAACATCACGAACTGCACTTGCGAGAGCGGTTCGCTCGGGTAGAGCAGGGTGGCATCGCGCTCGTCACTGTGGAATATGTCCAGGGCGCCGTCTGCCTGACCCGATTCGAGCATCGAAAGGCAGCGCTTCCACGGCAGGAACTGCCATTGAACCTCGATACCAAGACGTTTGAAGACGATAGCGGTGGTTTCGTAGTCCAATCCCAGGGCGCTGCCGTTTTCCTCATAGACGTAAGGTGCCCACGGCTCCGTGACAATACGCAGTCTCTCGCCCCAGGCGGTGAAGCTCAGGCAAGTAAAAAGCACGGCGGTCAGCAACTGGGCAAAGGAGGGCATGGCCTGAGGTTAGTACGCCGATGACCGAATGAGAAGCTCTGGCGCGCATGTTTAACGCGTCCCTGGACAGATTGGGCGCTACTTCTCTATTTGCATGATGAATTGAGCAAGTGTTCATGGATGGCTGCACGCCGCTGACCAAGAATCATTTTGACCAGGCCATTGGAGAACCATTGCTCAAGCAAATGCCGGGAAACCGGGGTGCCCAGACGCTCTTGCTGATTTTCCAGCGCCTTTTCCCACCAGACGGGGCCGCTGGCCCTGTCGAACTCGTTGGGGTGGTCGTAGCAGCCGTAGAGAATCTCACGGATGAACTGGCGCAAATTCGCAGGCAGCGCCAGGGTGATGACTTTGTACAGCACTCGTTGGGCACGCGGTGGTCGAGGCAGTCGGGCCGATACGCGGTGAGTGTCGTCCAGGGCCGCCTGGCTGGTCGGTTGTGCGGCATGTTTGTGGATCCAGGCCTTGACCTTGGCCCGGAACAGTTGCTTGCGGCTCCAGTAGTGGTGAATCAGGTCCGGGCACTTGTTGATCTCCACTGTTCGGTAAGCCGCTACGGACAGACAGAATTCTTCGAGTGTGTAGGCGCCTTTTGCGAAGGGGAACAACTCGTCGATCAGCGCGATAGAGCGGTCGAGCAGTTGAGCATCCTGGCGGTGCAGGCCGATGACGCCTGAGTTGAGCAGCATCATCTGATCATCCGCCAGACCCTTTTCCATGAGCCTGGCCGACAGCGCACTGTAGAGAACGTTTTCCTTGTTGTTGCCGTAGTGGGTGTAGTAGTCGTTGCACAGCAAGCTGCCAGGCTGCACGCGTTCGAACAGTTTGAGGGGGGAGCAATGGAAGAATGTGTCGGTATCGATCAGCAGTGCGGTTTCGAATTCTTCCAACACCGTACGCAGGGCGACGTGCTTGGCGCGGAAATGATAGCCATGGGGTTCGTTCCAGCGTCGGCGGGTGGCTTCGTCGAGCGGGCGAACACGCACCGGTAGCTGTTCGTAGGGTTGCGGGTTGTCACTGAAGACCTGGATGTCGAGCCCTGCCTCGGGTGTTTCACGCAGCCAGGCCAACGCGCTGGCAATGCTGAACACGGCTTCCTGATGGTAAGTCTCGGAACCGAAAACCAGATAAACGAGTTGAGGGCGCGTCGTCGAGGGCGTGGTCATCATTGAATTACAGCATTCCATGGGCTCGATGAATGAAAAAGGCCCTCCGAGGAGGGCCTGTTTGGCTGCGTGGAACCGATCAGCGCGGTAGCTTCAGGTTGTTCCACACCGCCAGGCTGGCTTCGGCCTGATTCAGGGTATAGAAGTGCAGGCCCGGTGCGCCACCTTGTAACAAACGTTCACACATTTCGGTGATGACCTGCTCGCCGAAACGCTGAATGCTCTGGGTGTCGTCGCCGTAGGCTTCCAGTTGCTTGCGGATCCAGCGCGGGATTTCCGCACCGCAAGCGTCGGAGAAACGTGCCAGTTTGCTGTAGTTGGTGATCGGCATGATGCCAGGCACGATCGGGATGTTCACGCCCAGTGCCCGCACCCGCTCGACAAAGTAGAAATAGCTGTCGGCGTTGAAGAAATACTGGGTGATTGCGCTGTTGGCGCCGGCCTTGGCCTTGCGAACGAAGTTGGCGATATCGTCTTCGAAATTGCGCGCTTGCGGGTGCATTTCCGGATAGGCAGCGACTTCGATATGGAAGTGGTCGCCGGATTCTTCACGAATGAATTCGACCAGGTCATTGGCATGGCGCAATTCGCCACTGGCCATGCCCATGCCCGAAGGCAGGTCGCCGCGCAGTGCGACGATGCGGGTGATGCCGGCGGCCTTGTACTGGCTCAACAGGCCGCGCAGCTCGTCCTTGCTGTCGCCCACGCAGGACAGGTGCGGGGCGGCTGGAATTTTGACTTCGCTTTCAAGCTGCAAAACGGTGTTGAGGGTGCGATCACGGGTCGAACCACCAGCGCCATAGGTGCAGGAGAAGAAGTCGGGGTTGTAAGTGGCCAACTGACGGGCAGTGGCGAGCAGCTTTTCATGCCCAGCGTCGGTCTTCGTAGGGAAGAACTCGAAGCTGTAGCGACGATCTTGGGACATGGTCATACCCTTGAAAACGCATAAGGCGGAAGCTGGCTCCCTGTACCTGTAGGAGCGAGCATGCTCGCGATAGACGACCAGACACCGCGGGGTGTCAGGGGGCCAACGTTATCGTTGACCACCATCGCGAGCTTGCTCGCTCCTACAGGGGGAGCAGCTGGCTGATCAGTAGCGGTAGGCGTGTGGCTTGAACGGACCTTCGACAGTCACGCCGATGTAGTCGGCCTGGGTCTTGGTCAGTTGAGTTACCACGCCGCCGAAGCCACGGACCATTTCCAGGGCCACTTCTTCGTCGAGTTTCTTCGGCAGTACTTCAACGGTCAGGCGCTCGGCTTTCTGGGCCGGCGACAGGTCGGCGTACTTCTGGCCGAACAGGAAGATCTGCGCCAGTACCTGGTTGGCGAACGAGCCGTCCATGATGCGGCTTGGGTGGCCAGTGGCGTTGCCCAGGTTAACCAGGCGGCCTTCGGCCAGCAGGATCAGGTAGTCGTCGTTCTGCGGGTCGAAGCTGCCTGCGCCGGTACGGTGGATCTTGTGAACCTGTGGCTTCACTTCTTCCCATGCCCAGTTCTTGCGCATGAAAGCGGTGTCGATTTCGTTGTCGAAGTGACCGATGTTGCAGACAACGGCGCGCTTCTTCAGGGCCTTGAGCATGTTCGAATCGCAAACGTTGACGTTGCCGGTGGTGGTCACGATCAGGTCGATCTTGCCCAGCAGTGCCTTGTCGATGCTTGCTTCGGTGCCGTTGTTGATGCCGTCGATGAACGGCGAAACCACTTCGAAACCGTCCATGCAGGCTTGCATGGCGCAGATCGGGTCGACTTCGGACACTTTGACGATCATGCCTTCCTGACGCAGGGACTGTGCAGAGCCCTTGCCCACGTCACCGTAACCGATGACCAGCGCTTGCTTGCCGGACAGCAGGTGGTCGGTACCGCGCTTGATCGCGTCGTTCAGGCTGTGACGGCAGCCGTACTTGTTGTCGTTCTTGCTCTTGGTCACCGAGTCGTTGACGTTGATGGCCGGGATCTTCAGCTCGCCCTTGGCCAGCATGTCCAGCAGACGGTGAACGCCGGTGGTGGTTTCTTCGGTCACACCGTGGACGCGATCCAGTACCTGTGGGTACTTCTTGTGCAGCAGCTCGGTCAGGTCGCCGCCGTCGTCGAGGATCATGTTGGCATCCCAAGGCTGGCCATCCTTGAGGATGGTTTGCTCCAGGCACCACTCGTACTCTTCCTCGGTTTCACCTTTCCAGGCGAAAACCGGGATGCCGGCAGCGGCGATGGAAGCGGCGGCCTGGTCCTGAGTGGAGAAAATGTTGCAGGACGACCAGCGCACTTCGGCACCCAGGGCAACCAGGGTTTCGATCAGCACGGCGGTCTGGATGGTCATGTGGATGCAGCCGAGGATCTTCGCGCCCTTGAGCGGTTGCTCTTCGGAGTACTTGCGACGCAGACCCATCAGGGCAGGCATTTCGGATTCGGCGATGATGGTTTCGCGACGGCCCCAGGCAGCCAGGGACATGTCGGCGACTTTGTAATCGGTAAAATCTGCAGGCGTGATGACAGCGCTCATGAAGAGCCTCCATTCGTAAAGTATGCGAATGGGCGCCGTTGTGCGTTAAGTATCCGGCCATTCAAGGCCAGGCAACGCCCCATCCGAGCCTGACAGGTCGAACCTGCTGCAGCGCCCCTCGGACAGGTGGCGGGAAAACGGTAGCAAGTGAAGGTTACCGTTTTGAAACGGGGGCGATTATAGCGGGCTATGCTGATCTTCCAAAGGGTTTCTGTCGGTCAATGTCCGAATGGTAATCGAGACCATAGTCGATACCGGATAGAGCTCTGGTGTGGGCTCTGCCATGATTCAGGCATCAACCGGCAAGATGGTCAGGAGTGAACATGAATTTCCATACCCGCAAATGGGTCAAGCCCGAAGACCTCAACCCCAATGGCACGCTGTTCGGTGGCAGCCTGTTGCGCTGGATCGACGAAGAAGCGGCGATTTACGCGATCGTCCAGTTGGGCAATCAGCGTGTCGTGACCAAGTACATTTCCGAGATCAACTTTGTCAGCGCCTCCCGTCAGGGCGACATCATCGAGCTGGGTATCACCGCCACCGAGTTCGGTCGCACCTCGATCACCCTGACCTGTGAAGTGCGTAACAAGATCACCCGCAAAAGTATCCTGACCGTGGAGAAGATGGTTTTCGTCAATCTGGGCGAGGACGGTTTGCCCGCGCCTCATGGCCGGACCGAAATCAAGTACGTCAAAGACCAGTTCAAGGACGATGACACTGCTCAGTAAAATCCGTGGTGCGTTCATCGCGAGCAGGCTCGCTCCCACAGAAAAACCGCCGTACCTGTGGGAGCGAGCCTGCTCGCGATGGTCGTCAACGATAACGCTGGCGGCCTGACACCCCGCGGTGCTCTGGCATCCATCGCGAGCATGCTCGCTCCTACATATAGAACGTTATCGGGGCGGCAAGGGTCGTAGCTAAATAGCCCGCCACCGGTTGCGCATACCATGAACTCCTCAAGCGACGGCAAAACCCCCGACCTCACGGCCAAGGAGCAGCATGAGGTCGAAAAGAGCCAGCCACCGCGCGCGGCGGTGCTGCATGAAATCATTCGCACCCAGGGTGATCAGGAGCTGGAGCGCAGTGTGGCCGCATTGTGGTGGTCGGCACTGGCCGCGGGCCTGACCATGGGCCTGTCATTGATGGGCATGGGATTGCTCAACTCCCGTCTGCCGGAGGGTGAAGGTTTCAAGGTGATTGCCAGCTTCGGCTACTGCGCGGGCTTCCTCGCAGTGATCCTCGGCCGCCAGCAATTGTTCACCGAAAACACCCTGACCGCCGTGTTGCCGATCATGAGCAAACCCACGCTGGGCAACCTGGGGCGATTGATTCGGCTGTGGTCCGTGGTGCTGTTCGGCAACCTTTGCGGCACCTTGCTGGTCGCCTACGTCATGCTGGAACTGCCGATTTTCGACAGCAAGACAGACGTCGCCTTCCTCGACATCGGACGCAAGGTCATGGAAAACCATGCCAGCCAGATGTTCGCCAAAGGCATTGTTTCGGGCTGGATGATTGCCACCATGGTCTGGATGATTCCGTCCATGGAGAGCGCGAAGATGTGGATCATTATCCTCATCACTTATTTCATGGCGCTGGGGGACTTCACCCACATTGTGGTCGGATCACTGGAAGTCTCGTACCTGGTGTTTGCCGGCGAGCTGCCATGGCGGGATTTCTGGCTGGTGTTCGCCGGGCCCACGCTGGCGGGGAACATCATCGGTGGCAGTTTTATTTTTGCGCTGATCAGTCATGCGCAGATTCGCAGTGAGAGCGGTGCACCGAAACCGCATGAAAAACAGAGCGATGCACCGGACCCGCAAAACAACGAAAGATGATCAGCCAGCCAGCTCCGGTACAGCGGCACTGCGTCGTTGCCGCAAGATAAAGTACAGCGCAGCCAGCACCGTAAGGCCGCTGACCAACGCACCGGTCCAGGGCAGATCCGCCAGGTCCGCGCCGCTGGCCACGACCAGGCCGCCAATCCAGGCGCCCGCCGCATTACCGAGGTTGAATGCACTCTGGTTCAGGGTCGAGCCCAGGTTCGGTGCCTCGTGTGCCTGGTCGATGATCAGCAATTGCAGGATCGGGCAGAGTGCGAAAGCGAAAGTCCCCCACAGCACCAGCGTGATGGCCGCCGGGATCACCGAGTGGCTGGTCTGGCTGAAGGCGGCCAACACCAGCACCACGGCCAGTGCCATGCCGACCAGTGACGGCAGCAGGCGACTGTCGGCCAGTCGCCCACCGAGCATGCTGCCTGCCGTCAGGCCCGCGCCGAACAACAGCAGCATGATGGTCACGCCGTGAGGGCTGACGCCGGTGATGTCCTGCAAAATGGGGGCGATGTAGGTGAATACGCTGAACAGGCTGGTCGAGGCCAGCACGCTCATGCCCAGCGCCAATAACACGTTGCCCTTGCCCAGTACCCTGAATTCGCTGGCCAGGTTGGCTTTGTCCATTGCAATGTTTTTCGGCAGCCAGATCCATTGCGCAATCGCGGCGATCACACCGATCACCGACACCGCCCAGAACGTCGAGCGCCAACCGGCGTATTGTCCAAGCGCCGTGCCCAATGGCACGCCCAGCACGTTGGCCAGGGTCAGGCCGGTGAACATCATGGCAATCGCCTGGGCCCGTTTGTTCGGCGCCACCAAACCGGCCGCCACCACCGAGCCAATACCGAAGAACGCACCATGGCACAGCGCGGTAATCACCCGCGCAGCCATCAGCGTGGCGTAGTTCGGTGCCAGGGCGCAGAGCATGTTGCCGAGGATGAACATCAGCGTCATGCCCAGCAGTGTGGCCTTGCGCGGCATGTTGGCGGTACCGACTGCGAGTATCGGCGCCCCGAATACCACGCCCAGGGCGTAACCGGTAATCAGCAGTCCTGCATCGGGAATGCTCACTGCGAGGTCGCGGGCGACATCGGGCAGCAAGCCCATGATGACGAATTCAGTGGTGCCGATGCCGAAAGCGGCAACAGCGAGGGCAAGCAAGGCGAGTGGCATGCGCAAGGTCTCTGTCGGTAGTCTTGACGCTGTGATCAGGCATACGCATGCCCAGGACCCTTCTCTGTGAGAGCGGGCAAGGGCAAATTTTTTGGAATTGGTCTGTGCGCAACTGAGTGCGGCGTGGTCGTTTGCAGTATAAACAGCGGCTGACATATGGCGAATCAATTCGCTCTTCTGTAGGAGCGAGCAAGCTCGCGATGGACGTCAACGATAATGCTGGCGGCCTGACACCCCGCGGTGTTCTTGCGGTCATCGCGAGCATGCTCGCTCCTACAGAGGAGTGCGGAGAATTTCAAAAGGAGTGTGCCGTGCTTGCTACAGCACTGGTGTTATTGGCGGCGCTGTTGCATGCAGCGTGGAATACCCTGATCAAATTCAGCGCGGAGCGCTTGTTGGTCGTGGCGTGCATGGACAGCGTGGCGATGTTGTTTGTCGCCGCAGCGTTGCCATTCGTGTCGCTGCCGCCGCTGGAGATCTGGCCATGGATTCTGGCCTCGGCAGCGTTCGAACTGCTTTATCGCTTTTTGCTGATTCAGGCCTATCGGGTCGGCGATCTGGGGCTGGTCTATCCGCTGATGCGCGGGTTGTCGCCATTGGTGGTGCTGGCGCTGACATTGATCTTTGCCGGGGAAACACTGACCCATCAACAGATCTTCGGCATTCTGCTGATCCCGCTTGGCATGCTGTGCCTGCTCTTGCAGGGCGGTGGCGGGGCGCGGTTGCCCTGGTCGATGTTGCCGGTGGTGGCGCTGATCGGTATCTGCATCGGCAGCTACACCTACATCGACGGGCAGGCACTGCGGCGCTGGTCGCATCCACTGGACTACCTGGTCTGGGTGACGTTGCTCAGTGCGTGGCCGTTTCCGTTGCTGGCCTGGGTGGGCAAGCGCCCCGCGTTCAAGTTGTTCTGGCGTGAACAGTGGCGGTTGGGGCTGGCGGTCGGGTTCTGCGTGTTGTTCAGCTACGCTCTGGTGCTGTGGGCCATGCAACTGGGCTCGATTGCCGAAGCGGCGGCCTTGCGCGAGATCAGCGTGATTCTGGTGGTGCTGTTCGGCATGCGCTACTTGAAGGAGCCATTTGGCAGACCTCGGCTCCTGGCCTGTGGGCTGGTGTTGATCGGCATGCTGGTGATGAAATTCTGAGTGTTCTGAAACCTGAAAAAGGACTGATTCATGACGGTTGCCCTGTGGTGCATTTTGATCGCGATCTTCCTGCCATACGTGTGCACGGCGGTGGCCAAGGCCAGCGGCGGGTACGGTTTGAAAGACAATCACGACCCGCGCGGATTTCTCGATTCGCTGCAAGGTGTGGGCAAGCGGGCGCACGCGGCGCAACTGAACAGCTTGGAGGTGACGCCGGCGTTCGCCGCGGCGGTGATCGTGGCGCATCTGGTTGGCAACGCGGAGCTGGTGACGATCAATGTGCTGTCGGTGTTGTTCATCACCAGTCGGTTGCTTTACATCATTTTCTATCTGGCGGACCTGGCGATACTGCGGTCGCTGGCCTGGTTTGTCGGGATGGGGTTGATCGTGAGTTTCTTCGTGGTGTCGGCCTGAATTCGCCGGGAGCAGGCGCACTTCTACAGGTCTGGCGTTGACCCTGTGGGAGCGAGCCTGCTCGCGATAACTATCTAACTGCCGAGACGGGTCTCAGGGCTTGGTCTTCTCTGCGTCAGCCACCTGCGGCACTTGCGGCAATGCCGCGCCTTTGGGCCAGAGCATCCAGATCTGCCCCTGCTGCTTCATATCCCCGGCCAACTGCCCGGCCGCATCACCGGTGCCCCAGAACAGGTCCGCACGAACTTCACCGGCAATGGCGCCACCGGTGTCCTGGGCCGCCACCGGACGTACCAGTGCGCTGCCATCCGGGCGGGTTGTGGATAACCACAACAGGCTGCCCAGCGGAATGACCTTGCGATCCACCGCAGCGCTGTAGCCGGCCGTCAAGGGAACGTTGAGCGAGCCGCGAGGCCCTTCGTTGCTGTCCGGGTTGCGGGTGAAGAACACATAGCTGGGGTTGCTGCCGAGCAGTTCCGGAATGCGCGTCGGGTTGGCCTTGGCCCAGTCGCTGATGGCATTCATGGTGACGTCTTCTTTCTTCAGTTCGCCTTGTTCCACCAGCCATCGTCCGATCGGCCGATAAGGGTGGCCGTTCTGGTCGGCATAGGCGATGCGCAACTGCCGGCCATTGTCGAGCTGGATGCGCCCCGAGCCCTGGATTTGCAGGAATTGCAGATTCATCGGGTCGGTCAGCCATGCCACGACCGGCGCCTTGACGCCCTTGCTCTCGATGGTGGCCGCATCGTCGTAAGGCTTGAGCACCCGACCTTCGAGACGTCCGCGCAGGCGTTTGCCCTTGAGTTCCGGATAGATGCTGTCCAGGGCGACAATGATCATGTCTTCGGGGACACCGTACACCGGGATATTTGCCGTAGCCGTTTGGGTCAGGCTGCCCGGGTAGACCGGTTCGTAGTAGCCGGTGATCAGGCCGTTGGGGTTGTCGTTGGCGGCGCGCAAACCATAGACATCCAGGTTCTGCTTGAGAAATCCGCGTATTTCACCGGCGGTTTGCGGCACATTGGCGGCGGCTGCGCAGGTCGTGCCCCAGACCGGGTCGGACTTGAGTCGCGTGCAGGCGCTGCGCCACGAACCGAAGCCGGCGACAAGATCGTTGTCGGACACTGTCGGCAGTGCCTCCCATGTGGCGCTGGAGTAGGTGGCCAGGGCATGGGTTTTCGGCTTGGTGTTTTCGCCGCCGGTGCAGCCTGCGAGCAGGACTGCCATTGGCAGGGTCCAGATCAGACTGCGGCGCCATGCCTTGAAGCGGGTGTTCATGAAGTGATTCCTTTGCCGATTGCAGGTGCGTGCGATGCACTCAGGCAATCCTTATTGATAATAGGGCTATTGGTGTTTGCCGATGACGCGAGGATACTGGCGGCCGTTTCCCCTGACCTGAAGTCGAAAGCCTGAAGCCACTATGACTCTTAAAAGACTTTCCGTTGTATTGCTGGCCTGCCTGACATTGTCCGCTTGCGGCGGTGTCGATCCCAATTCGCCGCTCGGCCAGCGCAAGGCCATTTTCAAGCAAATGCTCAAGACCGGTGAAGACCTGGGCGGGATGCTGCGTGGTCGCATTCCGTTCGATGGTCCGAAATTCGCTGAGGGCGCGGTGAAGCTCGATGCGTTGTCCCATGAGCCATGGCAGCATTTTCCGCAAGTGCGCGAAGAAGACCACACCAGTGCCAAAAGCGATGTCTGGCAGAAACAGGCCCGCTTTCAGGAAATGGCTCGCACGCTGGAAACCGCCACAGGCGAACTGGTGATCGTCAGCAAGGTTCAACCCTACAAGGCCAGCAATCTCGGGCCGGCGGTGCAGAAAGTCGAAGATGCGTGCAGTGCTTGCCATAGGGAGTTCAGGGATCATTGATTGAGGGTGTCCAGTCTGACCTCTTCGCGAGCAGGCTCGTTCCCGCAGGAAAATGCATGCAGTTGCAGGAGTGAGCCCGCTCGCGATACAGGTGGCTGTGGTAGCCCCCATGCTTGAACGCTAGCTGTTCTTACTTATCCAGTTCATCCACGGCTTCCTGCAACTGCTTGCGGGATTCGGCCAGTTTGTCCTTGCGCTTGTCGATCTTCTCCGGATCGCCGTTTTTCATGGCCTTCTCGAGATCGGCCTGGCGCTTGCTGACTTCGTGCTTGGCTTCAAGCACCTTGTTTTCCCGCTCCTTTTTCAGCGAGGCATCGGTGCAGTTGGCGGTGACTTCGCTCAGGGCTTTTTCCAGGCCCGCCTGCTGCTCCGCGTTGCCACGGGACTGGGCCTGTTCGATCTGGTTGACGATGCCTTGCTTCTTGGCTGCGCAGCCGGTCAGCTCGGGTGCCTCCTCGGCCGCCATCAGCGGGGCGGCCATCACGCCGCAAAGGGTCAGCAGGGCGAGCGGTGAAAGAAATTTCATAAAAGCTCCATGTGATAAGGCAATCGTGTCACAGCGGCAATGGCTTGTTGGAGCCCGTCGGTCATGGAGGGTTCCCGGTTGAAGCGGCATTGCCGGTGGCTAAAATCCGTCAACGCCGGCCTCACGCAATCTCTCGCTCAAGTAAAGGACCTGAGGGGCGCGGAAAAAAGCGCTCAATTGCGCTGCTCGCCCCGGACCGATTCCCGTTTCGGCCTGCCATTGTTCAACATCTCGTTGCGCCAGCACCTGCCATGAATCAGCAAGTTGTGCCTGCCCTGTCGGCGGCATACCCAGGGCTTTGAGCCAGTGGGTGAAAGGGCGTTGCCGGGCATTATCGAAACTGCTCGAGAGCCGTGCTGCGGTGCGCTCGCCGAAACCGTCAATGTTAGCAAGCTCTTGGGCATCGAGGGTCAGCCAATCCAGCAGACTGTTCAAGTGACCTGCTTCAAGCAGTTTTTTCCAGGTGCCGGGTCCCACATGGGGCAGTGCCAGCCCCTGCTTGCCACTGAGCCAGGTCAGGCGCGCGAGAAACTGATCCTTGCATCCCGGTGTCGGTTGCCAGCAACTCAAGGCATGGAAATCCGTTGCCTGCGGCACATTCAACGCCTCGCGCTCCGTGCTGCGCAAGACCACCTCATCCAGTCGGGGAATGGTCAGGCCGGCCAGGCTGATGGCGACCTGGTCGCCCGGCCGAATGTCCAGTGCCTGCCAGCGTTGAAAGGAGCTGACGCTGACGCGTTTGATCTGCCGGTCATCGAGGATCACCGGTGTCAGTTCCAGCACTGGAGTGATTTTCCCGGTACGGCCAATCCTGAAGTGAACCTTGCTGACCTGCGCCAGTGCGCGGGCGAAGGGATATTTCCAGGCAACGCTCCAGTAGGGCGGCCTGGCTTGCCAGCGGTCGACGGGAGGACGATGCGACTGACGCAGGACGATGCCGTCGCTGGCGAATGGCAGGGGCGAGCGATACCAGTGATCACGCCAGTGCTGCGCATCGGCCAATGTGGTGATCGGCTGGCTGTAGTGCGCAGTGCCGGTAAAGCCCAGTTGCTCCAGCATCGCGATGCGCTCGGGCAAGCCCGCTGGACCTTCGGGCCAGTCCCAGACAAACAGCCCGATTCCTGCGGCCTGTTCGGGGTTCAACGATTTGCGCGCCATCAAGCCGGCGACCGTGGCGCGTGCGTTCAGGCTGCCTGCCTTGGCTTGTACGTGATCGGTCAGGCGCCAGTAGAGTTCGCCTTGCACCAGCAGGTCCAAAGGCTGCGACAGTTTTTGTGGAATGCCAGCGATCCGCTGCGCCGATGCCGACCAATCCTGGCCGTGTGTTCCGTCGCCGCGACTGATCGCCCGAATCAGCAGGCCGCGCTGATAGATCAGTGTCACCGCCACGCCATCGACCTTGGGTTGGGCCCAGACATCTGTGCGATCACGCAGCCAGCGTTCGACGGCTTGCCCGTCAGGGAGTTTTTCCAGGCCGGTATGAACCACAGGATGGGCAATCGTGCCGCGTGCAGTGCGCAGCGGATCTACGGACGCTCCGGTATCGAAGCAGTGTCGCCAATGGGCAAGACGCGTTCGGGACTGGTCGTAGAGTTCATCGGCGACCAGGGATTTACCCTCGCGGTGATAACTGTCGTCCCAGGTGCCGATCTGTTCTTGCAGGGCGGTGATTTCGTTCGATGCGCGTTCGGTGGGCCAGTCCGGGCATTGGGTGGCGTTGGCTTCAAGGCTGGCAAAGCCAAGCAGGCAGGTGAACAACAGGCGCGGGTTGAGGGGCATCGCGAGCATCCTTGCTCAGGGGGATGCTTGAAGGCTAGGTCAGTTTAGAGAGCGCAAGGAGCGGGTGTCTTACCGAATGTTTTGGCTGGCTTCTTCGCGGGCAAGCCTCGCTCCTACAGGTACACCGCTTTTGCTGTAGGAGCGAGGCTCGCCCGCGAACAGGGTCGGCACATTCAAAATCACAACCAACAGGCACACCGCTTTCGCGGGCAAGTCGGATCGCCGCCCGCTCTCTCCTACGGAGGGGCACAGTTTCAGGCGCAAGAAAACAAAAAGCCCCGCACGGCGAACCGTGCGGGGCTTTTTTGTACAACCGGGAGGCTTACAGGCCGGCGGCAGCGCGCAGTGCGTCGGCGCGGTCGGTTTTTTCCCAGGTGAAGGTGGTGAAGGTATCGTCACCCACGGTCTTGGTGCCCGGAATACGACCGAAGTGGCCGTACGCCGCGGTTTCCTGGTACATCGGGTGCAGCAGGTCGAGCATTTTGGTGATCGCGTACGGACGCAGGTCGAACACTTCGCGAACCAGCTTGATGATCTTGTCATCGCTGATCTTGCCGGTGCCGAAGGTGTTCAGCGAGATCGAAGTCGGCTGAGCGACGCCGATGGCGTAGGAAACCTGGATCTCGCAACGCTCGGCCAGGCCGGCAGCGACGATGTTCTTCGCCACGTAACGACCGGCGTAGGCAGCGGAACGGTCAACCTTCGATGGATCCTTGCCGGAGAACGCGCCACCGCCGTGACGGGCCATGCCGCCGTAGCTGTCGACGATGATCTTGCGACCGGTCAGGCCGCAGTCGCCCACCGGGCCGCCGATGATGAACTGGCCGGTCGGGTTGATGTGGAACTGGGTGTCCTTGGACAGCAGTTCGGCAGGCAGCACGTGCTTGACGATCAGTTCCATCACGCCTTCGCGCAGGTCGTTGTACGACACTTCCGGGTTGTGCTGGGTCGACAGAACAACGGCGTCGATACCGACAACCTTGCCGTTTTCGTAACGGCAGGTCACTTGCGACTTGGCGTCCGGGCGCAGCCAAGGCAGCAGGCCGGATTTGCGGGCCTCGGCCTGGCGCTGAACCAGCTGGTGCGAGAAGGTGATCGGCGCAGGCATCAGCACGTCGGTTTCGTTGCTGGCGTAGCCGAACATCAGGCCCTGGTCGCCGGCGCCCTGATCTTCAGGCTTGGCACGGTCAACGCCCTGGTTGATGTCCGGGGACTGCTTGCCGATGATGTTCATCACGCCGCAGGTTGCGCCGTCGAAGCCGACGTTGGAGCTGGTGTAGCCGATGTCGGTGATCACGTCACGGACGATCTGCTCCAGGTCAACCCAGGCAGACGTGGTGACTTCACCAGCGATGATCGCAACGCCCGTTTTCACCAGAGTCTCGCACGCCACTCGGGCGAACTTGTCTTCAGCAATGATGGCGTCCAGCACCGCATCAGAAATCTGGTCGGCGATTTTGTCCGGATGCCCTTCAGACACGGACTCGGAGGTGAAAAGGGAGTATTCGCTCATCTCGATGTTTTCCTGAAATTACCGATGGTGAGTGTCGCCAGCCGGTCGCTGAAAATGGCGGACCTGAATCTGGAAACCATTACGTAAGCCTACATAGAGGCTTTCCCCGGGAACGAGTCCCGCAGCGGTGGCCCAACGGGCCAGATCGTCCTGTTCAAACCCCAACCAGAGATCACCGCAGGCTTCCCTGGCCCAACTCTGGTTGTGGCTGCATAACTCTGTCACTAGCAGGCTACCGCCTGATTGCAGCAAATTGGCCATGTGCTTGAGTGCATCGGCCGGCGCGGCGAAATGATGCAGCACCATGTTCAGTACAACGCAATCGGCCCTGAGGTTGACACCATTCAAGGCATCGGCCAATTGCAGGCGGACATTAGTCAACTTTTCACGTTCGCAGACCTGGCGCGCCAGTTCGAGCATCGCCTGGCTGTTGTCCAGCGCCGTGACCTGGGTAAAGCGACGCGCCAGGTCCGGCAGAAACGCACCGTCTCCGGGACCGACCTCAATGGCCGTGGCGCCTTCGCCGAAGCTCAGTTTGTCGAGCAGGGCCACCACGCTCTCACGGTACTGCGGCAATCCGGCAATCAAATCCTGCTGGGCGCGAAACTTCTCTGCGACCCGCGAGAAAAAATCCTGGCTGGCCGCCGCCCGTTGTTCGTGAACCTGAGTGATCCGTGATTGCACATCGACGGGCAGGGTCAGTTCATCCACTTCTTCAAGCAATGCTGCATGCAACTTGCCGCCGGGCAGGCCGGTGTGAGGCAGGGCGCGACGGTAGAAAATCGCATTGCCCTCACGGCGGGTCGCTACCAGATCGGCCTGGGCCAATACCTTGAGGTGATGGCTCATGCCGGACTGGCCGATGCCGAAGATCTGCGCCAGCTCCAGCACGCCAAACGAATCGTTGGCCAGCGCGCGCAACACATTCAACCGCAGAGGATCGCCGCCGGCCTTGCAAAGGGCCGCCAGCTCATCGCAATCGTCATGTCGAATGGAGGGCACGCGCAGGTTCATAAGGCCGGCAGTCTAGTCACGCGCTGGAAGCATCGCAAGAGCAATATCAAAAAGTTTTGATATTGCTCGATAGATGGCACTTCTCGGCGCTGGCCTCGGTCCACTGACGGACGGCGGAAAGGTTTCATCAGTGGAAACCGTCGTTATCCATTGGAAAAACGCCTTCAGATGACTATCTGTCATTGCCCCGAGACGTCCGGGTGAGGGAAAATGCTCGCCTTTTTTCCGTTTCGATTATTCACCTTCAGATTCAGAACCCAGGAGATCAGCGATGCCTAGCCGTCGTGAGCGTGCCAACGCCATTCGTGCCCTCAGCATGGATGCCGTGCAAAAAGCCAACAGCGGCCACCCCGGTGCCCCCATGGGTATGGCGGATATCGCCGAAGTGCTTTGGCGCGACTACCTCAAGCACAACCCGAGCAATCCATCGTTCGCCGACCGTGACCGCTTCGTGCTGTCCAACGGTCATGGTTCGATGCTGATCTACTCGCTGCTGCACCTGACCGGCTACGACCTGTCGATCGAAGACCTCAAGCAATTCCGTCAACTGCACAGCCGCACCCCGGGCCACCCGGAGTTCGGTTACACCCCGGGTGTCGAAACCACCACCGGTCCATTGGGTCAGGGCCTGGCCAATGCCGTGGGCTTTGCCTTGGCTGAAAAAGTCATGGCGGCGCAATTCAACCGTCCAGGCCACAACATCGTTGACCACCACACCTACGTGTTCCTGGGTGATGGCTGCATGATGGAAGGCATTTCCCATGAAGTCGGCTCCCTGGCCGGTACTCTGGGCCTGGGCAAACTGATCGCTTTCTACGATGACAACGGCATCTCCATCGACGGCGAAGTCGAAGGCTGGTTCACCGATGACACGCCCAAGCGTTTCGAAGCCTACAACTGGCAAGTGATTCGCAACGTTGACGGTCACGATCCGGAAGAAATCAAGACTGCGATCGAGACGGCACGCAAGAACGCACAGCCAACCCTGATCTGCTGCAAGACCACCATCGGTTTCGGTTCGCCGAACAAGCAAGGCAAGGAAGACTGCCACGGCGCCCCGCTGGGTGACGCGGAAATCGCCCTGACCCGTGCGGCACTGAAGTGGAACCACGGCCCGTTCGAAATCCCGGCGGACATCTACGCCGAGTGGGATGCCAAGGAAGCCGGCCGCGCCGTGGAAGCCGAGTGGGACCAGCGCTTCGCGGCCTACTCCGCTGCCTTCCCTGACCTGGCAAACGAACTGATCCGTCGCCTGAGCGGCGATCTGCCGGCCGACTTCGCTGAAAAGGCCGATGCCTACATCGCCGAAGTGGCGGCCAAGGGCGAAACCATCGCCAGCCGTAAAGCCAGCCAGAACGCCCTGAACGCATTCGGCCCGCTGCTGCCTGAATTCCTCGGTGGTTCGGCTGACCTGGCAGGTTCCAACCTGACCCTGTGGAAAGGCTGCAAAGGCGTCAGCGCCGAAGATGCCAGCGGCAACTACATGTACTACGGCGTGCGCGAGTTCGGCATGACCGCCATCATGAACGGCGTTGCCCTGCACGGCGGACTGGTGCCTTACGGTGCGACCTTCCTGATGTTCATGGAATACGCTCGCAATGCGGTGCGCATGTCGGCCCTGATGAAGCAGCGTGTGATCCATGTCTACACCCACGACTCCATCGGTCTGGGCGAAGACGGCCCGACTCACCAGCCAATCGAGCAACTGGCCAGCCTGCGCAGCACGCCGAACCTCGACACCTGGCGTCCAGCCGACGCCGTTGAATCGGCGGTGTGCTGGAAGTACGCACTGGAGCGCAAGGACGGTCCTTCGGCCCTGGTCTTCTCGCGTCAGAACCTGCAGCACCAGACCCGCAATGCCCTGCAGATCGCCGACATCAGCCGTGGCGGTTACGTGCTCAAGGATTGCGCGGGCGAGCCTGAGCTGATCCTGATTGCTACCGGTTCGGAAGTCGGGCTGGCTGTTCAGGCTTACGACAAGCTGACCGAACAGGGTCGCAAAGTGCGCGTGGTTTCCATGCCGTGCACCAGCGTGTTCGATGCCCAGGATGCCGGCTACAAGCAATCGGTTCTGCCGTTGCAGGTCAGCGCCCGTATTGCGATCGAAGCTTCCATCGCCGACTACTGGTACAAGTATGTCGGCCTTGAAGGTCGCGTGATCGGCATGACCACTTACGGTGAATCGGCGCCGGCTTCCGCCCTGTTCGAAGAATTCGGTTTCACCCTGGACAACATCCTGGGTCAGGCTGAAGAGCTGCTGGAAGACTAAGCACGACGCGGCGACCACCGCGATCCCCTGTAGGAGCGAGCACGCTCGCGATGGACGTCAACGAAAACGCGGGAAGCCTGACACCCCGCGGTGCTCTGTCCTCCATCGCGAGCGTGCTCGCTCCTACAGAGTGTTGTGTTGTTAACGAGATCGAGAACCCTCATGCCCCAACCGCGTCCCTACAAAGTTGCACTCAACGGCTACGGCCGTATCGGTCGTTGCGTCTTGCGTGCGTTGTTCGAGCGAGGAGCGGATGCCGGGTTCGAGATTGTCGCGATCAACGACCTGGCCGATATGGCCAGCATCGAATACCTGACGCGCTTCGACTCCACGCACGGGCGTTTTCCCGGCGAAGTGAGGGTCGACGGCGACTGTCTGCATATCAATGGCGACTGCGTGAAGGTCCTGCGCAGTGCCACTCCCGAAGGCATCGATTGGGCGTCCCTGGGCGTCGATCTGGTGCTGGAATGTTCCGGCGCTTATCACACCCGTGAAGATGGCCAGCGTTTTCTTGATGCGGGCGCCCCCCGGGTGCTGTTTTCCCAGCCGATGGCCAGCGAGTCGGATGTCGACGCCACCATCGTCTACGGCGTGAACCAGGATTGCCTGAGCGGCGACGAGCTGCTGGTGTCCAACGCCTCCTGCACCACCAACTGCGGCGTACCGTTGTTGCGTCTGCTCGATCAGGCCGTTGGCCTGGAGTACGTGTCGATCACCACGATTCACTCGGCGATGAATGATCAGCCGGTCATCGATGCCTATCATCATGAAGACCTGCGTCGCACCCGCTCGGCGTTTCAATCGGTGATCCCGGTGTCTACCGGGCTGGCGCGCGGCATTGAACGCCTGTTGCCGGAACTTGCCGGGCGAATTCAGGCCAAAGCCGTACGTGTGCCGACGGTCAACGTCTCCTGCCTCGACATTACGATGCAGACGGCGAGCGATACCGACGCCACCGAGGTCAACCGGATCCTGCGCGAAGCTGCGACCAGCGGCCCGCTCAAGGGCCTTTTGGCCTACACCGAGCTACCCCATGCAAGCTGTGATTTCAATCATGACCCTCATTCGGCCATCGTCGATGCCAGTCAGACCCGCGTTTCCGGCCCCCGGCTGGTGAACATCCTGGCCTGGTTCGACAACGAATGGGGTTTTGCCAATCGAATGCTGGATGTTGCAGAGCATTATCTGCAGACAGCGATTCCAACAAACAAGTAATCCAGGAAGTACGACCCATGACCGTGTTGAAGATGTCCGACCTCGATCTGCAAGGTAAGCGCGTATTGATCCGCGAAGACCTCAACGTCCCAGTCAAGGACGGTGTGGTCACCAGCGATGCGCGTATCCTGGCTTCGCTGCCGACCATCAAGCTGGCCCTGGAAAAAGGTGCGGCGGTGATGGTCTGCTCGCACCTTGGCCGCCCGACCGAAGGTGAGTTCTCGGCCGAGAACAGCCTCAAGCCAGTGGCCGACTACCTGAGCCGCGCCCTGGGCCGTGAAGTGCCGCTGGTGGCGGACTACCTGGGTGGCGTCGACGTGAAGGCCGGCGACATCGTGCTGTTCGAAAACGTGCGCTTCAACAAAGGCGAGAAAAAGAACGCCGACGAACTGGCCCAGCAATACGCTGCCCTGTGCGACGTATTCGTGATGGACGCGTTCGGCACCGCTCACCGCGCCGAAGGTTCGACCCATGGCGTGGCCAAGTTCGCCAAGGTTGCCGCGGCAGGTCCGTTGCTGGCCGCCGAACTGGACGCGCTGGGCAAGGCCCTGGGCGCTCCGGCCAAGCCAATGGCCGCCATCGTTGCCGGTTCCAAGGTGTCGACCAAGCTCGACGTGCTCAACAGCCTGAGCCAGATCTGCGATCAGTTGATCGTCGGTGGCGGCATCGCCAACACCTTCCTGGCGGCTGCCGGTCACCCGGTCGGCAAGTCCCTGTACGAGCCTGACCTGCTGGACACCGCCCGCGCCATCGCCGCCAAGGTCAGTGTTCCGCTGCCGGTGGATGTCGTGGTGGCCAAGGAGTTCGCCGAAAGCGCTACGGCCACTGTGAAGCTGATCGCCGACGTGGCTGCCGACGACATGATTCTGGACATCGGCCCGCAGACCGCGGCGAACTTCGCCGATCTGCTGAAAGCGTCGAAGACCATTCTGTGGAACGGTCCGGTCGGTGTGTTCGAATTCGATCAGTTCGGTAACGGCACCAAAGTACTGGCCCAGGCCATCGCCGACAGCGCTGCATTCTCGATCGCAGGTGGCGGTGACACCCTGGCCGCCATCGACAAGTATGGCGTTGCCGAAAAAATCTCCTACATTTCCACCGGCGGTGGCGCATTCCTCGAATTCGTCGAAGGCAAAGTGCTGCCAGCCGTCGAAGTTCTGGAAAGCCGGGCCAAGGCCTGAGGGTCGCCCGTTTGACCAGGCAAGGGAGTGTTCAGATGGTCAAGACGCTAGCGTTGTTGATCGTCGCAGGATCGCTGGCCGCTTGCGGGAGTCACCCGCAAGCCACGCCGGAATCTGCGCCGGCCGCACCACAAAATGGTTGCTACCAGGCCGACTGGCAGGCAGAAACCAATCCGGTGCTCAACAAGCGGTCCGGGCCTGAAGGCCTGGACAAATACGAGACACAGACGCCCGCCAAGGAACATGGTTGTCCTTGACGGGTCTGACTCTTTACACGGGGCCGGCGGCGTTCACCGCGGGTTAAGGAACACGGATGAAAGGCTTGATCGCCGTTGCGGCGTTGGGATTGTTGAGCGGTTGTGCGCAATGGAACCCGTTTCAGGCGTCCGCACCGGCGGATAACTGGACGACATGGACATGCGACAGCCAGGCCAAGGTGGTTTGGCGCTACACCGATGACAGCCGCAAGGAGGTCGATGTACGCCTGGGTGGCGCCGATCAGGTTCATCGCCTGAAAGAAGAACCAGGCGCGTCCGGTGTGCTGTACAGCGACAACATGCTGGCGTTTCACGTCAAGGGTGAAGAGGGCCTGGTTTACTGGGTCGCCACCAATGATCTGATCGGCCGTGGCTGCAAGGCGGATTAATTGAAACACCACAGATCCATTGTGGGAGCGAGCCTGCTCGCGATGAGGCCGGCACATTCGATATCGATGTTGAATGTGCAATCGCAATCGCGAGCAGGCTCGCTCCCACATGGTCTGTGCAGTTCCAGAGATTTCAGCAGTACCGAATCAGCAGCCCGGGCCTCGACCCCCGATCTGCAATAACTTGAATAGCCGCCGCCGCTACGGCAGGCTGGCACGATTAACGACCCTCAACCGGGAGAGAGACCCACAATGGCACTTATCAGCATGCGCCAGATGCTGGACCACGCAGCCGAGTTCGGCTACGGCGTTCCAGCCTTCAACGTCAACAACCTTGAGCAGATGCGCGCCATCATGGAAGCCGC